>JBKJOA010000409.1:0-3209 GCA_046593365.1 Limisphaerales bacterium | reverse complement strand
GGGATCAAGTCGCCCGTTTATGGCGTGCCGGGCAATCACGATTATTGGAGCCACGCGGACTTCGACGAAATTAAGGAAGCATTCGCTAAAACGGGCGGGGCGTGGCTCACCGATTCGCAAGTCGCGACGCGCGACGGCAAAATCACCTTGCACGGCGCGGGCGAACATCCGCCAACGCAATTTGAACCGGACCCGCGGACGAAGAATATCGCGCTTATCCATTATCCTGAGTGGGTCGAAAAACTTGTCCCGAAAAAATTCGACGCGATTCTCGCCGGGCATTCTCATGGAGGCCAGGTTCGGATTCCATTTTACGGGGCGATAGCCCTCCCGTTCAGCACCGGACGATACGACCTCGGTCTTTTCCAAACGCAGTCTGGACCGCTCTATGTCAGTTCAGGCATTGGCTGGTTTCTCTTCAATATCCGTTTTTGTTGCCGCCCGGAAATAGTCGTATTCGAAATTTGAGCAACCAGAACCTTGCTTCCTTCGAAACAAATGCTACAAACGGCGTGGGCAAACCACCCGCTCGGGAAATAATATGAAAACTTTCATGGCCGTCACACTGGCATTGCTCACATTTCTAAGCGACCCCATTCACGCCGCGCAAACCGCCGATGCGCGAATGTATTGCCTTTCGATTCGATTCAGCCGGGCTACCGCAGGCGGGCCGAACGCTTTGTATTCTCTCGATCTCACCGGAATCGATTTTGGAATTAATGGCGAGCTGTTTCCGGTCTTCGGAGCAGCGCGCACGCACTACACCTATTTAGTCTTGTATGATGACCTTTTCGACGAAGTCTTTCCCGGCTACATGCTCCTCAATGTGCCGACCACTGATTCGGATGGCGACGGGTTCCCGGACTTTTTTGACACCGCCAAACCCTTCAGCGGCGCAAGTTCCGGCACCTATAATTTTTCAGGAATTGGCAGCGGCAATGCGAGCGCTAGTTGGTCCCGCAGTGCCGGTTCCGACGGCGGCTCTTGCCAACTTAATTTTCAGGGTTTCGGATCGTTTTCTCACATCTTCAATATTTTGGAATACAAAGGGCCACTGACCTACACGCCGGGGACAAACAATGTCTCAGGAAATGTTGACCTCATTTTGACCGGTGTTCCGAGTTTTCAATTGGGCGGGCCGATTGCCTTCACGAAATCTCCCGGCGACCCGCACAACCAACTCACGCTTCAGGCAGGCGCATGGACCAATGACACGCCGCAAACCTTTCCGTTTTTTAGTGAGACGGTGACCCGCGACCAGAGTTTAAAGACCAATTACTACGGTTATTTCGAATTTGACGATTGGAACCTGGATACCGCAGAACCAGATTATTATTTATGGGTCATTTCAATTGATGACCGGAACGACGCTGATGCCGATGGAATCCCGGACTTTAGCGATGACCCCAGTGTGTCGGTGAACCGTCCGCTGCTTGCGTTGAAACGAGCGTCAACTAATTTATTGCTCACGATCAGTGGCAATGTCGGACAGGTCTGCCAAATCCAGGAAGCAATCACGATCAACGCCACCAATTGGCCCACGATTGCCTCCGTCACCTTGACAAATAATTCGCAAACCGTTTCGCTGCCGCTTCCCTCATCCCAAACAAAATTCTGGCGGGTTCGCGTGCCATAAAAAGAGGTGGCTCAGTTTGGTTTGGAGTTCCGCCTTTAGGCGGTTCGAAACCGCGTAAACGCGGAACTCCAAACCCGCAACGAATTCAAATTGAACCACTACCTAAAAAGATCTTTCATCGCTAATGACTTTCGCAATCGGTTGCGTTTCGGTAAAACGCAACTGCACTTTTGCCGAATTTGATTATGAGTCCGAACGCGCCCACTTTTCGTTACGTTGTATTTCTTTTCTGCGTCCTCCTCTTGCTGCTCCAATCGCAACCCGCGCGAACCGCAGAAGCCGTTTATCAGGTCGGCGTTGCCAAAATTGATGTCACGCCAGATTACCCGATCCGCCTGAATGGCTATCTCGCCCGCAACGGAGAATCAGAAGGAATCATCCAGCCTATTTACGCCAAGGCGCTGGCCATCGGCAGCGACAAGGAAGGGCCTGCCGTTCTGCTCTCGCTGGATAACTGCATTCTCCCGGAATATCTGCGCGGCGAGTTGTTCAACCGCCTCGCGAAAAAGAAAATCACTTCAGACAAGTTTGTCATCGCCGTTTCACACACGCATTCCGCGCCGAAATTGACTGGAGCAGCGGACAATATTTTTGGAAAAGATATTCCGGCCGCAGAACAAGCGCGCATCGACCGTTACACCGGAGAGTTGATGGATAAGTTGGAGCAGGTTGCGCTCGCGGCGTTGAAGGATCGCAAACCGGCAAAACTTTCCTGGGGGAAAACCACCGCCGCTTTTGCCGCAAATCGTCGCACGAAAGGCGGGCCTGTCGATCACGACGTGCCACTGTTGCGCGTGACGGATAAGAGCGGGAAAATTCGCGCGTTGCTCGTCAATTACGCGTGCCATTGCACCACACTCGGCGCAAACCCGAATCAAATTTGCGGCGACTGGGCTGGTTACGCGCAGGAATATCTGGAGCAAAATTTTAAGGGTGCCGTTGCGTTGACCCTCGTGGGCTGTGGTGCGGATTCCAATCCAGATCCACGCGGCGGCGTTGATTTCGCCAAACAGCATGGTCAACGCATCGCGACGGTAGTGCAGGAACTCCTTGCCAAAAATCTCACGCCGCTCCACGGGAAATTGGAAGGCCACACCAAGAAAATTTCACTGCTATTCGACCCGCTGCCGACCCGTCAGGAATTCGAACAGAAAGCCGCCGACACCAACGCGCATTTCGCAATTACATATCATGCAAAAAAACAATTGGCGCGAATAGATCGCGGCGAAAAACTACCCAGCGAGCTGCCGTACCTCGTGCAGACCTGGAATTTTGGCAATGAACTCGCCCTTGTATTTCTCCCCGGCGAAGTGGTCGTCGATTATTCTCTCCGGTTAAAAAAAGAATTCGATCCCACTCGCCTTTGGGTCAACGCCTACGCCAACGAAGTCCCCTGCTACATACCATCCAGGCGCATCTGGAATGAAGGTGGCTATGAAGGCGGCGGTGCCATGATTTATTATGACCTGCCAACGAGGCTCGGCGAAAATACTGAGGCACTCATTATCAACGCGGTTCACGAATTGATACCGAAAACTTTCTTGTTCGCTGAAAAGAAAGCCGCGCTCGAACC
>JBKJOA010000466.1:0-9448 GCA_046593365.1 Limisphaerales bacterium | reverse complement strand
AAAATAAGATTTCTTTTGCGCCGAGCGCTTTGGCCAAAGCGAACTCGCGATCGAAGTCCGCGACGGTTTGCGGAACCCAGGCGTAAATCGAGACATCGATTTTGTTTTCCGTTTCTTTTTGCAATGCGCGAAAAGCCCTTTCGGAATTCCCGCCGTCGCGATAGTAACCCGCCGCGACAACCGAATCGATCAGGCCTTCGTTAGCCCACGTCTTCACGTCGAGCAAAAGCCCGCGCAGGTTTCCATCTATTTTATTTTGCTCGCCGCGATAATGCCAGGGATGGCCGATCAAAGCCGCGATCGGAAGCTTGCGCCGGCGCGAGCGGATTAGTTTTCGTGCGGCACGCATGAATTCAGTTTGTGGCTCGGCACGGGTTCGCACCCAACGATCGTCGCCGTTGGAAATTTCCTGTGGAGAATTTTTAAATTTCTTTTTGAAAGCGGTCACGAGCGGCGCTTCGTAGCCGCTATTTGCCACGCCATCGGAATCGGTTTGAGGGTTGTCTCGCACGTCGCCAGTGCGAATCCAATCAAAGAAGAATCCGTCGATGTCGTAACGCAAAAGTTCTTTGAGTAACGCGAGTTTGTATTTACTGACTTCGGGAAAAGCGAAGCTGAGTTGCGAGCGATAAAATGTTCCGTCGCGTTTCCGCCATCGAAACTCGGGATGTTTTTTGGAATATTCGCTCTGCAATCCCCAGCCGTGGTCATCTTCGTTGATGCTGATCCACGCGTGAATTTCCAAACCGATTTTGTGTCCGTATTTTACAGCGGCGGAGAGGCTGTCGAAGTGCGCGTAATCGAGCGCCTCGAATTTATCAATCAACGCAGTTCGTTGTTCGGGTGTCATGCCCGGGGTAAAACGTTGCAGGAGTGCTTTGTCTTCGTCGGATTTGGGATGCCAAAAACTATCCTCATCCCACCTGCCTTGCGGACGCAGCAATTTGCTTTGGTAGAGCGAACGTCCGCCGTCGAACGCGCGCCAATGAACTTTCGACCAACCGGCGGCTTTGCAGGCATCGAGCATGTGGCGAACACCTTCTTCGCCCCACGCAATCTTCGGCTTGAGCATCCAATCGGAATGCGTGAGCGGCGCGCTGAAAATAAGTTTATCCACGGCATTTGAAGACGAAGGGTCAGCAAATGTTTTGAAATTTACGGTGCTGGCGGCGAGAAGCGACGTTTGCAGGAAGCGGCGGCGATTCATGAGGTCGGTGCGTCCGGTTCGCGATCCAGGCAATCGCGGACGGCCTGCGTAAGTTTTTCAGGGTGATAGGGTTTTTGGAGGAAATTAAGTCCTTCGCGCATCGCAAAATTCTTTCCGACCATATCGGCGCTGTATCCGCTGGTGAAAATGACTTTGAGCTTCGGGTTTTCTGCTTTGAGAAGATCACTGAGTTCGGTCCCGTTCATTCCCTCGGGCATGATCATATCGGTTAGAAGCATGTCGATGAGTTGCTTGTTTTCCTTCCAGACATTCAGCGCGGCGGCGCCGGAATTTGCTTCCAGAACGCGATAGCCTTGGCGTTGCAAAATGAACCGGACGAGTTGTCGCAGGGAAGGTTCGTCTTCTACCACAAGAATGGTTTCGGTGCCGCGCGACAAGGTTTTCGGAGTCACGGGTGCGCAAGGTTCGACCGCTTCGATGTTGCGAGGGAAAAAGATTTTGAAGACGGTGCCTTTGTCAACTTCGCTGGCGACCTCGATCCAGCCGTCGTGTTGTTTGACAATGCCGTAAACGGTGGCGAGACCGAGTCCGGTTCCTTTACCGACTTCTTTGGTCGTAAAAAACGGCTCAAAAATATGCGCCAGATTTTCCGGTTCGATACCGAGGCCTGTGTCGCTGACGGTCAGGCAAACAAATTCGCCCAGATACGCTTCGGTATTCTGGCGGGTGTAAGTTTCGTCGATACGCACGATGCGGGTGGAAATGGCCAATTTTCCACCACGCGGCATGGCGTCGCGGGAATTAACGGCGAGGTTCAGGAGAATTTGTTCCATCATGCCACGGTCGGCTTTGATGCGCGGCAGGTTTGCTGTGTTCTCTACGGTTAAGAGGACGTCTTCACCCAAAATGCGCCGGAGCATTCGGATCATTTCATCGACCACATCCTTGAGATCAAGCGACTTGCGCTGCATGACCTGGCGACGGCTGAAGGTGAGCAACTGGCGCGTCAAGTTGGCGGAACGTTCCGCCGCGAGAGAAATTTCCTGGAGCGATCCCGATATTTCTGGAGTATGGCCCTCGCCCACCAAAAGGGAGGTGTGTCCCTGAATGACGGTGAGCAGGTTGTTGAAGTCATGCGCAATGCCCCCTGCAAGTTGGCCGATGGATTCCATCTTTTGCGAGTGGCGCAATTGGCTTTCCAGACGTTTCTGTTCCGTGATATCGCGAAACAAACCGAGCAGGAGTGGTCGTTCACCACTCAGATCAATAAAGGAATTGGAGCCTTCCAGTTCAGCGGTTTTTCCGGAATGAAAGACCAACTTGCGCTCCATAAATTTGGCGATGGTTCGGTTGCGAAAGCGTTCCTGGTAGCGTTTCAGGAGATCGGCATGGTTCGCCGTGGTCGAGTAGGTGACGGTGAACGGTTTCCCTTCCAACTCTTCAAACTTCAGGTCCACTAATTTGCAGAAGGCTTTGTTGACCGCGATGATGGTTCCGTTTTCATCAGTCAATCGCATTCCATCCACAGAATTCTCCCAGACCGAATGGAAGCGAAGTTCGGAAGCGCGCAACGCTTCTTCGGCGCGAATTCGTTCAAACGCGCCGCCACAATGGTCTGCAATGGTTTGCAGTGCATCCAGATCTTGCGCCGTGTAAGCCTTGGCCGAATAGCTCTGGATGGAGAGCACTCCCATGACTTTTATTCCGTTGCGAATCGGCACGAACATGAGCGAAGCCGAGGGGCGGGAGACGTCACCCACCGGAAAAGCGTCCTTTAACATCGCGAAGGGTGGTTCCTTCAAGATCAACTGCGCCCCGTTTTGAATGACGCGCAACGAGAGCGGGCTGGGTGGACCGCCCGCCCTGTCATTCGAGATCTGCGCGCGCTTTCCGTCCAGTGTGTCGAAGCCTAAAACAGGCCGGATGATTTTATCATCAATTGAACAGAGATTAATGTTGAACACGTCCCAACCAAACAGCGCAAGGGTGGCGTCGCTGATGACAAGCGCTGCCGCTTTCGGTGAGATGGCGGCACTCAGGTCGCGACCGAGCCGGGAAAGGGCGGCATCGCGCCTTTCGACGCGTTTTCTTTCCGTAATTTCGCGCGACACAACCACAACTTTGCTGGATTCCGGAGTGTCACCGCGAACGTAGTTGCCCTGCGATTCGATGTACCGGACAGAGTTGTCCTGCAAAAGAAAGCGATACTCAATTCTTTGACCGACGCCAGTACGGAGCGTTTCCTCGAAGACTTCGCGCACATGCTGCTGATCCTCGGGATGAATCCGGGCGAAAGAATCGGTCCCCTTAAGCAGTTTGGCGTCGTTAAAGATTTTCTCATAAGAAGGGCTATTATAAATCCTCCTGCCTTTGGCATCCAGCACCGCGATCAGATCGCTGACGTTTTCAGATATGAGACGAAATATTTCTTCCGTTTCGCGCAACGCCGTTTCAATTCGTTTGCGTTCAGTGATATCGCGACTGATTCCAACCAGCCCGATCACCTTGTTTGCCTTGTCGCGCAACGGAACTTTGGTTGTGAGAAGCCAATGAACATTTCCGGCGCTGTCCACGACCCGCTCCTCGCGGTTCACCAGAGCTTCGCCCGATTTAAAAACCTGTAGATCGTTCGCACGATACCTTTCGGCCATTTCTTTGGGCAGGCTTTCAAAAAGTGTGCGGCCAATAGCGTCCTGTGAGTCCGTCAACCCGCGAAACCTGGCGTGCGATTTGTTCACCAGCAAATGACGTGACTGAAGGTCTTTGACGAAAACGTAATCAGGCAAATGATCGAGCAGCGTGCGCAGAAGATTTCGTTCCTCCCCAAGTTTTTTCTCGGTACTGACTTGTTCGAGCGCGCCGCCGCGATGGTCAGCCAGCGATTGCAGCGTTCTCAGGCTGTTTTCCTGGAAATGACGCCGCTCTTGTTCCAGCCGAATCGCTTGGGCCGATAGTCGTCGCAATTCCAAAAGCGTTACAACATGACGCGCTAAAACTTCCAAAGCGTTTCGCTGCGACGCGGTCAGATCGCGGGGCACGGTGTCGATGACGCAGAGTGTTCCAAGAGGATATCCTTCGGGATTGATCAAGGGCGCTCCCGCATAAAAACGGATGTGGGGTTCGCCCGTCACGAGCGGATTATCAACGAAACGGCTGTCCTTCAACGCATCGGGAATGATCATCAACTCCGACTTCAAGATCGCGTGCGCGCAAAAGGAAATATCACGTGAAGTTTCAGCGGCAGTAATCCCAACCTTGGATTTAAACCATTGCCGTTTTTCATCCACCAATGTGACCGTTGCGATTGGCGCTCCACAGATTTCTGCAGCCAACTCCGCCAGGTCGTCGAAGGATTGTTCATCGGAAGTGTCGAGCACCTCGTAGTGCCACAACACATCGAGTCGGCGTTTTTCATTCTCGTGCAACGGAGCTTTCATTCACCAATGGAGAAAACTATAATCCAGCCCTCCGGTGAACAAGTAAATGCACATTTGCGCACCAGGAATTTAAAGGGTGAGTCGCACCCTGGACTAGCTAATTAAGTTTTTGTCGCACGGCGGACTGGACGCGCCAGTAATCACGCCATTCATCAGGACCGCCCGAATCGATCGACTGAGGCAGGCTTCGGTAAACCTTGGGCGTTGCCCAACGCCAACGTTCCACATGCCCATCGGCGAACGAAAAATTACAACCTTGCCTGTGTCGATTCGCGGGGAGATCCCACCACACATCTCGTGTCCAGAAACCTGGGTCAATGGTTGGAATTCCAAAGAGCGAATCCAGAATTTCATCCTCATGCACGTCGAGAAATACGAAAAGTTTGGAAGGGGACGGATCGATAATTTCCGATGCCTTCCGGGAAGTGGGGATGTAGGGGAGAGCAGGGTTCCCATTAACCGATTGGCTCATGTTGTAGCTGCGTGTGCGTATTTGCGAAAGTTTCGTCCCTCCTCCTGTCACAACTGTGGAGGCATCCGCTGGGCAATGATAAATTGACACAGAACGGTTGTAGGGAAAGAGCATCCCGTTCTCAATGTTCGTGGTGTTGGTGTCCGTGCGGGTGTTTCCCGCGCACCAAGTGTCGCTTAAACTCGAACCGTTGATCGGCCCGGCCGTCGTGATGTCGTAAATAAAATTATTCGGAGCCAGCCGGTCGCCGTTATCAAGAGTATAAAGATGCCAGCATAGCTGGAGTTGTTTAAGGTTGCTCAGGCATGAAATGGTGAGCGCTTTTTGTTTGGAAGCGGCGAGGGCAGGCAATAACAGCGCCGCGAGAATTCCAATAATAGCAATCACGACCAGAAGTTCGATTAAAGTAAAAGCCGAGAAACTGCGACGCACCGGGCTAAAGCTGTCTGTCACTCCACGAAATTCAGCAAGATGATGGCGACGCCTCATATTCAACCTTGGTTGAGGAATGAGTTTGAACTAATTTGCTCAATCGCGCCAATAAAAACTCCGGTCGCAAAATGCCGACGGTAATCAATAAGTCAGCAAATCGAGGAGACGAATTCCATTGTTGGCCAGTTCCCAATGGCCTTTCCGGTTCGTCACCAGTTTGCGGCAAGGATTTTTCCGATATTCCTCCGCGTTGACGGAGAGAAGTCGATATTTCGAGGTGCCTTTTAATTCAGAGGCCGCGCGTGGGATTACCTGGAACGGCAATCCGTTGAAATTCAGCACGAGTTCGTAGGCGGCGACGCCTTCTTTCTGCGCGACGGCATTTGGGCGGACCAAAGGGGCGTAGCGTTTCAACCACGGAAAATTGGTATCCCGCACCACTACGCGACAAAACTCCGTCTGATTTTGAAACCATGAAAGCAACTTAAATTTTTCGTCGGCTTGCGCATTTACGAGGATGGAGCGCGGGTCGAGTCCGATTAAATTCTGTCCATTCCATTGGGCGTGATCGTTGCGTTGACCGGGAAAAGCGTTTTTATACCAAGCGGAAAAGCGGTCGTTGACGAAACAGTTCACCTCGAAATGGACGTGGGCGCGTTCCTTGGAAATCCCTTCGCGCGTGTTGGTGGTGCGACCCATTATAGCAATGGCCTCGCCGGCTTTAACGGTTGAACCAATTTTTAAATCCGAGCGGATTTCTTTGAGATGCGCGTAAGTGGAATAAATTTCCAGCCCGTCGATTTGGTGGCGCAACAAAAGGTAGTTACCGTAATTTGAGAGTGCCGACTTTTTGTTCATGTAGGCGACCGTTCCATCCGCAGTCGCTGAGACCGAATCTTTCGGCTCACCCTTTTTGTCGCGTTCGATGCAGCCGATGTCCAATCCCTCATGCATCTGCCATCCACCGCTGCGCACGCAACCAAAGGTGCCGCTCATCCAAGGCTTTCCGATGGTGCCGATGAAAAATTTTTCTTCGTTGCCCGGCTGGAACAAAGCACGATTGCCCGTTGGCAACCGAAACAATCCGGCTGAAGCGACCTGACCGGAAACAGCGATAATGAGGCAGGCAAATAAAGAGTTCAAGATCCGGGGAGCAATTGATTTTTCTTAAGCTTCTTGAGCGTGTTGTTGAGGCCGCGAACAAAGCGCGCTGCTTCTTCCCGGGTTGCATCCGGGGTGAAAAGGATAGCGCCATCTTTAATTGGGCGCACCATGACCGGCGCTGCCAGCCAGCGTGTTTCGCCGAAATTACTCATAATAGCCAGGCGTCTTCCTTTGTTCGACGAGCTGATATTTTCCAAGGCGAAGACGCCGTGATCGTTGAACTGAATCTTCACTACGAAGCCGTCGGAATTTTCGAGTATGACCGCGCTTTGCACATCGCGCTCATCGAGAAAAGATTCCGTGAGAACATTAATCGAAATGGGTGACGCCCGTAAAATATTGGCCTGCGTCGTCCTGCCGGTGGTATCCACATTGACTTCCAAATGAACTCTGATGGTGCTGAGTTCTTTCTTTTGTTTTCGCACCTCGGCTGATTGCCTTCGTTCCTCTGGCGACTTGCACCCGATAAGCAAAAGCACAGTTGCGAGCAAATAGGTATTGAATGCGGCCCAACGTATCTTCATATTCCGATAAACAACTTAACCGTTAAACAATAGTAAAGACACTTATGGGACAACAATCGAATAAAGTTCAGAAAAAAACTCGCCGCAAAGCGTATCTCAAACGCAAAACCGAGACTACCAAAGCTAAATTTACGGCAAAGGCGAAAAAGGCTTAAGCAAAATTCCACTTAATTTAAGACCGCCCGAACTGTTCGAGCGGTCTTTTTTTATTTTGTGTAAAAAAACTTATTCACCATGGAAAAAACGAGCGCTTTTTCCGTGAGAGTATTGGAATCCAAAACCGGTCAAACCCATTGATTTCATTGATTGAATTCACATGCATCAAATTTTCCGGAACTCGCTTTTGGTGAATAAGTCTGTGGATAACAATTCGTGGTCAAATCATGTGAATTTGTTAGTCTCTTATCAGTTCATTGAAAGAGCTGGAAAGATCGGCGCAGGACGAAAGAATAACGCCGACTTTCCAAGGATAATCCCAGGTGACTGGGGAACGGTTGAGTCAGGCTGGTTGGCCCAACCCCTCTAAGTTTGTTTCGCGAGAAACAGAGACCGGAGGCAGTATTCACCAGTTCCTCTGGCAGCGTTCGCGCGCTGTCAGTTAACGCGAAAAAGGAACTGAGCGGCCAGAAACGATGAGAAACCGTTTCGAACCGAGTCAAGTAACTCAAACTGGTTTCGGGTTTGAGTGAATCGCAGTTACCCAGAGGGTAAACGGTTGCTACTGTGCGCCAGCACGGAGCGAGTGACTCTGGCGGTTTTGCCAAACAAAATCTGCCAAACGAAAGACGCCGAAAGGTGGGACAAAGTGAGCGCTCGCAACGGGAAGTATCCGGGCCATGGAAAAAGCTCGTAAGACTTCCAATATGTCGGCGATGTTCAAAATAACACCGCTGGCTTGTGAGCAAAATGCAACCTGAGAGCTAAGAGGTCAGACCCGTGTCACTGGGGCAACGCATTGCCAAAAGCGATGGCCGACCCAGCGTAACAATGGTGAAGACGCGGATTCAAAATCACAAACGTGTCTTTACCCGGTTCGTAAGCCGGTGCCCAAAAACGCCAGCCGAAGCGAGCTAAGAGGCCTCACTCAAAATTCAGCCGCTGTAAAGCGCTGGACGGCCCTGCTATGAGGCCGAGATAAACTCCGCTTACCGTGGAGAATGGCGTCGGGAAGCTGGCAGCCAAGCGGCGCCTAATGTCAGCGCGGGAAAGAGAGAGTGGCGAACTCCCATCCCCATCTTTGTCCCCGTTTGACCGCAAGGTCGAACGGGGACATTTATTTTAAATCCTACGACCAGTCTGGAAAAACAGCCACCAAAACTGGGCTGAACGGCAGCGGCAATGGGTATTTGAAGACGGTGTGTGATTACGTCATTTGAATTCGGTGCGGGCAAACTTGATTTCTTGTGAAAAAGCGTTGAGCCATTGTCGTTGAGATGGTACGTAATTGGGTCGGCATATACTCCGAGCGATGAAGCCTCATTGGGAAAATGTATATACTGCTTTTGGCGGAACTGATTAAATATGAAACACTCAATAAAACCAATCGCCGCGCTATTGGTTTGCTCATGTTGCCTCACTTTGTTTGCAGAAGATGTGGCGGATACTCTTAACCGTGCGATCATGTGGGGGGAATCTAAAGATGGAATCCAAGTTGGGCTTCTTTTGCCTCCCAAATCCAATAACCAATGTATCGTTTACTTGCGCAATACGAACAGCACCACTAAATACGGCCTGTGGAGCGCTAAAGATGGTTTTCGACTAGAACTGGCGCTCTTCGATGGGGAAAATAAATTGTTTCCCAAGACAGGGAAGGGAAGAGCTCTGTGCAAGGGAATTCCTGGTTCCTCAAATAAAGATCGCAATTCGAATGTAGTCTTTTTCCTCTCACCAAATGTTCCGCGCCAGTATAACAGTGCTTTTTCTGTAGCTGAAAGTTTTAATATCAAAAGCAATGGTGTGTATCGTCTGAAAATTAAGGCCATGATTATCCAGGATGAAAAAGGGACGAATTCCATTCTTTCCTTCGTGGTCGAGTCACTAGTTAACTTGGACGTTCAGTAAATTGGTTTGATTTACTTTGATTTGACCGGATTCAGTCCCGGACACAACTGTGGATGGTTCACTCAAACTTAAACGCCTCCAGCTTCAACGAATTTAGAATCACCAGAATCGCTTTATCCGATTTTTTGGGAACAAGAATAAACGCCTCGTTATTCTGTTTGCCGTCCAGCTTGCCCAGTTGTTCACCGCT
>JBKJOA010000398.1:0-3934 GCA_046593365.1 Limisphaerales bacterium | reverse complement strand
AGCTTTTAAACTGCAACGGGCTGGCTTGCGGCATTTCGTGAGCGCACGGCTGGTTTGTCGGAGCATCGGGAACGCGATCATTTTCTCCGACTAAATTATTCGCCAAAAGATAGCTTTCAACTTCTTCTCCGCTGATGTCTGGAAGCATCTGGCCGTTCACTTCAACGCATGGGCTGAGCATTTGGCCGCTCTTCATGATCATCTCCTGGCGTTGCACGGGATCGTTGATGATGTCGCGGTCTTCAAACGGCAAATCATACTTTGTCATGATGGCGCGAACACCCTGGCTCCAGCCGCAAGACGGTTTCAAATAAGCGATAATCTTTGGTTTGTTCATAGTTAAAAGCTGCGGTTAAGCTGCCACAGGGTGAAACAACTTCAAGGCTTATGTGCGGTGCGGGGTGTGATAATCAGTGGATGAGGGGCGGACTTGCGCAATGCAGTTCGTGTCCGCTTTCTCATTATTGCCCGAACATAGCGGTTTTGCGAAAGCCGTAAGCCGACGAAACGTCGGCGCTCCTTCTGTGCGGCGTTCCTGGGGATCACCCGCTAATAATCACAGTTCGCTGTAACTCAAAATGCTCAGGCAACGCACGATGCATCCAGAGACTTACTTTTCCAAGCTTACATCGCCGCCGATAATTCGCTCCAGGCGTCCATGTTGCGTGCGAATCAGGAGCGCGCCATCCGAGTCGAGTGATTCTGCACGCCCTTGAATCGAACGATCGCCCGTGCGGATCACAACATTGAGTCCGAGAGTTGTGCAGCGCTCTTCCCATTCATCGGCCACAGTTTCAAAATGTCCCGCGCAAATCCTCGCGTAATCAGTGTCCAATTCTTCGAGAATGGAAGCCGCGAGTTCCGCTCGGTTGATCGTGCGGCCTGCTTCAATTTTTAATGAAGTCGCGATTTTTCGCACGTCCACAGGAAAGTCGCTCGCGTTCAAATTTACATCCACGCCGATTCCCAGGATGAGATATTTCACCTGATCCAGTTCAGCCGAAAGTTCCGTAAGAATCCCCGCCACCTTCTTGCCCTTGATCAGAACATCGTTCGGCCATTTGATTTCCGGCGATAGGTTGGTTTGCCCGGCAATCGCGCGCGCCAGCGCAGTGGCCACAGCAACAGTGAGCTGCGTTGCTGCTTGCGGTCGAAGGTCTGGCCGGAGCAAAACAGAAAACCACAATCCTTTTTTCTCGGGGGAAATCCATTTTCGCCCAAGACGACCGCGGCCTTTGGTCTGAGATTCCGCAAAAACCACGACCCCTTCCTTGACGCCGTCACGCGCCAGTTTTTCAACGACGTCGTTAGTGGAAGTTGTTTCCTGAAAAACCCGAATGTCACGGCCAACCACTTTCACATTAGGCAGTCTGGAATGCAGATCGTCTGCATGCAAAACGTCGGGGACACTGACGAGCCGATAACCCAGGTGCGGACTGGCTTCGATGTCGTAACCGAGCGAACGTAATTCTTCCACCCGGGCCCAAATCGCGGCGCGACTGATACCGAGTTTTTGTGAAAGTTCCGCTCCGGAAACAGCGCCGGTTTTCGGCAGGCGCAATGCAGTTAAAATGGCGGCATCAAGCGACATGATTATTTTCTTTAGCAACCCACCACCGTTTTGAATCTCCCGCCCATGTTGGAAGCGGCGCGCAAAATTCCATGCGCGTTTTGTGCAACGGATGCATGAACGCAATCCGCCAGGCATGCAAACACAAAGGCGAATCATTGACGTTCAAAGTTTGTGTTTCGCCCAATTTATTTCCCGGCAAATAAACCTGATCGCCACAAACGGACAAGCCCAAGTGCCAAAGGTGAATGCGAATCTGATTAGTGCGACCGGTTAGCGGACGCGCTTCCAGCAACGTCGTGCCGTCGGCATTTCGGCAGAGGACGCGGAATTCTGTGCGAGCACTTAATCCAGTTGCCATATTCACGTTGCGCGCACCCAGTTTGCCCGCTTCGTTACTGATGGGCGCGTCGCAACTAAAAATATTTTCCGTCGGCTCGCCTTGCACGCGGACGAGATACCATTTTTCCACCTGGCCGCGCTCAAATTGCGGTTGCAATCTTCCGGCGAAATGCCGGGTGCGTGTCACGAGGACAAGACCAGTGGTGTTGGCGTCCAGTCGGTGCGCCGGATGCGGTTTTTGCGGATGATAAACTTTGTTGAGAAGATATTGCAGGGTGTTGCGATAAAACCGTCCGCCCGTGTGCATTGGCAACGGCGCGGGTTTGTTTACGACAATCAGCGCCTCGTCCTCATGTAAAATCTCCACCCGCCCATTCACATCTGGCTCAGTCACATTGGGAAACTTGTGTCGAAAACGTTCGCCCGCCCGAACAATTCGCCTTGCCGCCACCGCTTTGCCCGTCATGTCCAACAACAGGCCGCGTGCGCATTCTTCTTCCCATTTTTCGCCCGGCACATTCACGACCACACGGCAAAGTGCTTCCAGCAAAGTTTTGCCATCGCATTCTTTCGGAACATTGATCGATTTAAAATTGTCGTAAGGCAGGCTGCCAGGCAAAGGAGTGAAAGCGCGGCGAATCGCTTCGTGACGGCGCGCGATGTTTAGCGCCATTTGTTCCTCGGGCCGTTTGAAACAATACTGGCAGGATTTGTCGGGAACATAACGCTCGTCGAGTTGCTCCTCTTTGCTCAGCGGTGTCTGGCAATTAAAACATTGAGTCGAATCGGTCTCGTGCAGCGAAGGATCAACGCCGACACGCTGATCAAACACGAAGCATTCGCCGTTGTAATGGGCCGCGCCGCATTCCTCAAAATAGTTGAGAATGCCGCCTTCGAGTTGGAAAATATTTTTGAAACCTTCGCGCTCCATGAATGGTCCGGCTTTCTCGCAACGAATTCCGCCCGTGCAAAACATCACTATCGGTTGCTCCTTCATTTCTGGCGGGAGCTTTCGCACAGCGGCGGGAAACTCGCGAAATCTATCAATGCCCGCAGTCCGCGCATTTTTGAAAGTGCCGAGCTTCACTTCGTAATCGTTGCGCGTATCGAGCAGCGTTACCGGACGGCCCTCATCCAGCCATTGCTTCAAAGTTTTTGGGGAAAGTTTTGGCGACGGGCGACGTGCCGGATCAATTCCTTCCACACCGAAAGCGATGATTTCCTTTTTGATCCGCACCAACATCCGGTTAAACGGTTGATGTTCGCTCTCGCTGATCTTGACTTGTAACTCCTGCAGCCCGGGAATGGTTTTCACTTCTTTGAGGAGAAGCTCTATTTTTTTCGGTGCACCGGCGACGAACAGATTTATCCCCTCTTCACTCAGCAAAATGGAACCTTTTAGCTCCCAACAATTGCAGAGAGCAAGAATCCGGGCGCGAAGCATTCTCAAGTCGGTCAATCGAACGAACTTGTAAGCGGCGATGTTATGAAACTTTGGCATCGAAGCGGCAACGATAGATCAATTCACCCTCATCGTCTTGAAAATTCTCAAACACTTGGGTCAAACGGGTGTGATTAACACTGGGTGATCAACAGGAGCGCCGACGTTTCGTCGGCTTGCGGCTTTCGCAAACCGCGATGTTCGGGTGACAATGGAGGGTGCGCGTCTCGCCGCCGGGAATGAGCCTTCGCTTGGTCGAGCGGTCATGGTCGCCCGTAGCCCGCATATTTCATACTCCTCCAGACGGAGCGCCGGTTTGCGCGTTTGATTCCGCAGGGCGAGACGCCCGACTCTGCGGCAGGCCAGGCCAGCCGTTACGAGGCGGTGCGCGGATTCGACCGTTCACCACGAATTTGGTGACGCAGGCTTGATTGCGTTGTTTTTTACAGCGATACATGTCGGCTCATGCAGACAATTGTCATTGGCCACCGGAATCCGGACATGGATTCCATTTGCTCCGCGCTCGGTTATGCGCGGCTGAAACAGCTCTTGGGCGTCCCGGATGTCATCGCCGCGCGGGC
>JBKJOA010000358.1:0-3331 GCA_046593365.1 Limisphaerales bacterium | reverse complement strand
TCGCATGAAAATTTTGCTGGCGAGCAGCGAGGTTCATCCCTATTCGAAATCCGGCGGGTTGGCCGACATGGTTGGCGCGCTGGCGAAATTTCTGGCGCGAGCGGGCCATCAAGTTGGATTAGTCACACCTTTGTATCGCGGCATTCGAGAACGTTTTCCAGAAGTTAAACCATTCAATTGGAATTTTAATCTTCCACTGGGAAGCGATTTCGTTCAGGCCAAAGTCTGGACGCTCGATTTTGAAGACCGGCTTCATTTTTATTTCATCGATCAGCCTGAATTTTTTCAACGCACCGATTTATACGAGGAAAAGGGAATTAGTTATCCCGACAACGCCGAGCGGTTTATTTTCTTTTCCAAATGCGTGGCGAATCTCGCGCGTTATCTTCCTTGGAAACCAGAACTCGTTCATGTCAACGATTGGCAGACCGCTTTCGTTCCGCTGCTGATTTTGCATCAACGATTACATGAGGGATGGAGCGATGCTCCCCGAACGTGTCTGACGATTCATAATCTCGCGTATCAGGGAGTCTTTCCGAAAACGCACTACGCCGCGACGAATTTGCCTGCGAGCTACCTGCACCCTGAAGGCGCGGAATTTTTCGGCTACATGAATTGCTTAAAAGCGGGTATCGTTTTTTCCGACATGCTCACGACGGTCAGTCCGCGCTACGGCCGCGAGATCACGACGGAGCTTTTCGGCTGCGCGTTGGATGGAGTCTTGCGCCGTCGGCATGATTCATTGATCGGAATTTTAAACGGCGTCGATTACGACGAATGGAAAACGGAGGACAATCCGTATCTGAAACATTTCTATTCGGTCGCCGATCTTAGCGGTAAACAAAGGAACAAATTGGCACTGCAAAAAGAAATGGGCTTGCCGATAAATGCGAATATCCCGCTGTTTGGAACCGTTTCACGTCTTGCCGATCAAAAGGGAATGGATATTGAACTCGGCGCGTTGGAAGAAATGCTGTCCGCAGAAATGCAATTCGTTTTGTTGGGCAGTGGCTCCGCAGAATTTGAAAAAGGCTTTCGCAAACTTGCAGATCGTTATCCAAAAAAAGTCGCCATCAATATTGGTTTTGACCAGGGACTTTCTCATCGCGTCGAAGCAGCGTGTGATTTCTTTTTGATGCCGTCAAAGTTTGAGCCGTGTGGATTGAATCAGATGTATAGTCTGCATTACGGAACGATTCCGATTGTTCGAGTCACGGGCGGATTGGATGATTCAGTGACGGATATTTCCGAAAACCCTGAACGTGCAGATGGAATTAAGTTCTCAGAAATTTCCGTGCGCGCTCTTGCCAAAGGAATTCGCAAGGCGCTGGTGCTTTACGAAAACAAATCGTTGCTGGCGCATTACATTAAGAACGCGATGCAAAAGGATTTTTCATGGGAGCGAACGACTAAGGAATACGAGAAGTTTTACAGCAGGTTCCTGTAAGCTGACAAGGCAGGGTGTGAAGTTTCCACTTTTATTAACGGAGTTCATCGTTATCTTCACACACTTCACTCGATAAACCGGGTGTCGAACAGCTTTGTAGTTCAAGTTGTTCAGCGGAAATTAGGTCATGGATATAGCGCACATTAGAAATTTTAGCATTATCGCCCACATCGATCACGGGAAGACGACGCTTTCAGATCGGCTTTTGCATTCGACGGGAACAATCGCCACGCGCGACATGGAGGAGCAGTTGCTCGACTCGATGGATTTGGAGCGCGAGCGTGGCATCACGATCAAAGCACATCCAGTCACGATGCTTTACAAAGCGAAGAACGGCGAAATTTACGAGCTCAACTTGATCGACACGCCGGGGCACGTCGATTTTTCCTACGAAGTTTCACGAAGTTTGAGCGCGTGCGAAGGCGCGTTGCTTATCATCGACGCGGCGCAAGGTGTCGAGGCTCAAACCGTCGCCAATGTTCATCTCGCGATGAAACAAGATCTCACGATCATTCCGGTCATCAACAAAATCGATTTGCCTCACGCTGACATCCCGCTGGCGAAACTACAGCTCGAAGATATTTTGGCGATCCCCGCTGACACCGCGATTTTGGCCAGCGCCAAAGAAGGCATTGGTATCGAAGATATTTTGGAAGCGATTGTGGCGCGAGTACCCGCGCCGAAACCAACCGGTGAAGCCTCTTTGCAAGCGCTGGGATTCGATTCTTATTTCGATACTTACAAAGGAGTGGTGACGCATGTCCGTGTTTTCAATGGAGAATTGAAGGCTGGAATGCAGGTGAAACTTTTGCACTCAGGGAAATCGGTTGAGGTAAAAGAGGTTGGCAGTTTCAATCCAAAACCTTATATCCGCGAGAAGCTGGAAGTTGGCGAGACGGGCTATTTCACCGCGAATATCAAAAGCCCAAAAGAAGTGAAAATGGGCGACACGATCACCGACGCACGAAATCCATCGCCCGTTTTACCAGGCTTCAAAGAAATTCATCCGATGGTATTCAGCGGAATTTATCCCATCAACACGGCGGACTACGAACACCTCAAAATTAATTTGGGAAAACTTCAGTTGAACGATTCCGCGTTTGTTTTCCAGAGTGAAAGTTCGGTCGCGCTCGGGTTTGGTTTTCGCTGCGGTTTTCTTGGATTGTTGCATTTGGAAATTGTGCAGGAACGGTTGCGCCGGGAATATGGCATGGACATTATCGCGACGTATCCGAGTGTGGTTTATCGCGTCACTTTGACGGATGGAACGAGCAAGGAGATTGATAATCCCGCGTATTTACCGGAAGCAAATTACATTGAGAAAATCGAGGAACCGATGGTGACGGCGTTTGTGATTTCCCCAAACGAATACATCGGCGACATGATGGCGTTGATTTCTGAAAAACGCGGCATGGTGGATCACACGGAAACTTTGGACAGTCGCCGCGTTATGCTGACAAGCTTGTTGCCGCTCAACGAAATTTTAATTGATTTTCATGATCGCATCAAAAGCACGACACGCGGTTTTGGCTCGATGGATTACGAGCACGCGGAATATAAAGAATCTGCGATGGTAAAACTCGATATTCTCGTGAACGGCGAATCGGTGGATGCGTTTTCGTGCATCGTGCATAAAGACAAAGCAGAGAGCAGGGGACGCGCACTGGCAGCGAAACTTAAAGAAGTCATCCCGACGCAGCAATATCAAGTTGCCATTCAAGCGGCCATCGGTGGAAAATTTATTGCCCGGGAAACGATCAGCGCCATGCGAAAAGATGTAACGGCAAAATGTTATGGCGGCGATATTTCGCGGAAGCGAAAATTGTTGGAGAAACAAAAAGAAGGAAAGAAGCGGATGAAAGCGTTCGGTTCTGTCAACATTCC
>JBKJOA010000246.1:0-4266 GCA_046593365.1 Limisphaerales bacterium | reverse complement strand
CAATAAAACCGCCGTCATCAAAATCAATAAGATTCCCAAAGGAGATCAGCGTAATCCTCAAGTGCGCTTGCTCAACAATGGCGATGCGCTTTTCGTCTGGCAGGGATATGGATTGGGTAACGCCGACATTTACGCGCGACTCTTGAAAAGTGATGGCACGTTTTCTACTGGAGACATTCGGGTTAATTCCTTCATCAAAGATCAGCAGAGTCGTCCGGTCGTTTCGGCGCTCAATGGCGGCGGTGCCATCGTTGCCTGGCAAAGTTTGACACAAGACGGCAGCTTGTTTGGGATTTATGCGCGCAAACTGTCTGCATCTGGATCTGTGGGCGGCAGTGAATTTTTGGTCAATCAAGCCACGAGTTACAATCAGCGCACTCCCGATGTGGCGACCTTGACGAACGGGAACGTCATTTTTGTTTGGGTTTCTGAGCAGGAGCGGTTTTTGGATAGCGTTGATGTATATGGTCGTGTGTTTAGCGAAGCAGGCCTACCGGTTTCCGATGAAATCCTATTAAACTCCGGCAATAATTTTTGTGCCAATCCGTCGGTTGCGGCCCTCGCGAACGGCGGCTTCTCTGTGGTCTGGAGTGAGAAAGATGCTTTAAGCCGCTCCAATAGTTGGGAAATAATGGGGCGCTCGTTTTCGACGGAAGGTGTGGCTGTGGGTGGCGATTTTAAAATCAACTCCACGACTTACGGTGATCAATATCGTCCGAAAATTTCCGCCGTGGGCAATGACTGCGCCGTTGTCTGGACCAGTCTTGGCCAGGATGGCTCGCGTGAAGGGGTTTATGGGCGTCTCCTGCAAGGGGGCACTCAGCCTTCCGGAGACGAGTTTCGGGTAAATAACACAACCGTGAGCCGACAGATTTTGCCCGCGATTGCTTCGGATGGTTCAGGACGGATATTCGTGAGCTGGTCGAGTTTCGTAGCCGTTTACGGGTTGGATATATTTGGCCGAAAATTTAATTTAAACCAGCAGCCATAACTTCTATTTCAATTATATGTTGCGACACATTACCAAAGTTTGCTGTTTGATTCTGCTGGTTTCAGGAACTCAGCGTGCATCGGCCTTTTCCTTGTTAGGGGATTATGAAGCATGGCAACAGCCGGTTGTTTCCTTTCGAGTTGTGCAATTCACTCGTGCACAATTGGGAGGTTCACGAAATCTCGGGGAGGAATACCGGCTTAATACTCCTGTGATAACCTACGGGTTTGAATCTTCGTTTCTCGACTATTTCGGCTCAAATGGCGTTCGGGCTGTGGATCAGGCGTTTGCCATATTGAACAAGCTCCCTAATGTATCAAAAGCCAGCAGAGAATTGACTGAATTTTTGACGGATGACGCGCAACGCACCGTTGAGACAGCGGTCGCTCTGAATCTGCTTGATGTAAAGTCTGAAACTCTGGGTCTTATGTTGGAACACATGGGATTGTACGGTGAAGAACACGTTTTCGATTTACGATCACGCGGCGTCCCTGGCGGCTCTCCTCCGCCATGCACATTTTTTTATACGGTTATCGTGCGAAATTTTGATCCTGTCACCTACGAACCTAGTCATTACGTTAACGGAACGCTTTATTCCTATCAGATTCTTGATGATTGTCCCGCCCGAGAGCGAGCGGATGCGATTGAAACATTGGTAGATCCTACCGATGTTTATTTCAACGCCGTTGCAACCCTTGGGCAAAACGTTGGTGGATATTTCCTGGGTATAACCCGGGATGATTTTGGCGGGTTGCGCTACCTCTATCGGAAAAACAATTACAACTCCGAGGCTCTTCCTCCAAACACCTTTCCGCTTGCGTCATCCAGCCCGTGGACCCCGGTGGATTTTTTCGGCACGAATTTTTTTACGAACAGTATCAGCTCATCAAATTCTGTAGCGTTAAGAGGTGGAGTAGAAAAAATTCGATTTAAGAAAGTTAAGTTTAATTCCTTTTTGGGAAGCAGCTTTAAGCCATTCGTTCAGACTTATTCTATGCCATTCGTCAACAATTCTACTTTGACGAAACAATCGGTAAGACGTTTGGTTTCTAATCCAGACATCCTGTTCGCTGCGGCAGATCTTGCGGATCCTGATCCTACAGCCAGCCCGTTTACCAACCCGCGTTCATCGAGATCAATCACCTTTGCGACTAATTCCCTGGCGGTTAGCGCTGGCCCGGGAATTATTCTGCCGCAAAAAGTTATAACCTTTAACAAAATCGGCCCTTTCTTCCGAAACAGCACCAGCTTTTTCGTAGAGGATACTGGCTTCAAGGGTTATCTTTGGGCGTCGTTTGACGGCACTACAAATGATCCAATCGTCTATCCGCAAGGCACAAGCATCCGGGATCTCGAAGCGCAGGTTTTAAGTCACTAATTTTATCAAAATATGAAGCGCATTTTAGCATTTTCCACCAGCTTATTAGCGAGTTTTTCGCTTTACGCCGGAACGAGTCCATTATTTTTCAATGTGGGTGTGATAACCTCTGCCGTCCCGATCGACGCCACCTCATTTCTTAACAGAGGAACGTTCGACATATCCACCCCCATTCCCTACGACACGCAAAACACCATTAATTTTACTAACCGTGGCACCATGTTGGGTTCTGTTGGCTTTCGATTTGACAGGACAACGGAAAATTTTCGCAGACCTGCGGGAAATTTTGTTAACTCAGGTCTCATAGCCGCATCAGAATTCGGGAGTTTTTTTGGCAATTTCAACTTGAATCTGTTTTCCTCCCCGGCTTCCTATGTCCTTGTATCTGCCACCAACATTGACAACCGGAATGGAACCATTTCGGTGGGATCGACGGGATTGCTGAGGTTGAGAGGGCAGGACATTAACCTGACGCGCTCGTCTCTTACCGCAGGCGATCCATTCACCGGCGGTGGCGGCGGTGGCGGTTTTTTTGCCAATACCAATCTCTATTTTAATGCCAACGATGTGACTGATCTCTATTTTGGTGCTGGAATACAAACCAACAACATTGATACACAACTTGGAAAAGAAATTCCGGATGGTGTCACTTCACCAAATCACCGGGTGTTCTTCCCTGGCGGATCAACGAATGGATTCCTCGTATCTGTTCCTCAAAACTTTGACGCGCAATTTGAGGCATTTGCAAACACTGATCAGGACGGAACAAACAAACTTGTTCAAGTGGTCTTCGTTAACACTGATTTTGGCAACGAGAATATCACGGCGTCAGTCACTTTCAGTGATCTTATCCGGTTCCAAAATCCAAATGTGGATCAAAATCCTTCCGACCCTATTGGCAAGGTTGCCATTGTCCAGTTTAGTGCTCCTTCCTTCGATCCAGTTTCCGGGAGGACGGCCACGAACAGCATCTTTTTCATCGACAGCTCCGCTCAGCAGACAAACCTTATTTTGTTCACAAACTTTACTGCCCTTGGAGCGCGCCCATCAAGTTATGAAGTTGAAACTCGCTTTTTCGGCGACCTCGGAGAAGAAGGCAATACCCCCTATAATTCGGCTTTGCTCTACGACAGTGCTACCTTCCAGAGCAATACTGTGGCTGGAAATTATGCAGGATACAGTGCCCACATCGGGCCTGTGCTAACCGTCCCCAGTGGAGTGGACGTGACGAATCAGGCACCACGGATTGAGATTGAGGCAAATAACCTCGATCTCTCACTGGCCCGAATTCGTTCCGAGGGTTCAGTTCTACTTAACGTCACTAATTTGATTGGAAAAAGTCCGGTGGCGATTAACACCGGCCTCCTGAAGGCCGATCTTGGAAACACCGGCGGTTCATTGGTGATCTCTAATATTTTCCCCTCAAACTTTCAACGGTTGCGCGGCGATCTTTTCGCGTGGAGTTACACTTGGGAAAATGTCGAAATAACTGCGACAGAAACAAATTTGATCAAATTCCACGTCCTGATTCTAGACCAGACTTTAGTTGCGAATATCACCCCCGTTGTGGCAGGTCTCACTTTGCGTTCGACGAATCTTCGAATAGAAGACGATTTACTGGTCAGCAATTCCGTTCGTTTCGTAACGGAAAATCTAACCATCAATTCTTCCCTCACAGTGGACAGCACTTTCAACCTGACGCGCACGAATTTCATTGGTGTTAAAAATCTTGTCATCGGCACCAATGGATCAATTTCCGGTGCCAACAACGCTATCTTCGGATTTGATACTGAAAATGGTTGGGACAGCATCATCAATCATGGTTCCATCACAGCGGTTGCGCCTTTGTTCAAATCAGACTCATTTCTAAACACGGGATCTATTCAGGCAAACAGCG
>JBKJOA010000364.1:0-7503 GCA_046593365.1 Limisphaerales bacterium | reverse complement strand
GTCGGCGCCGCTCTTGGTTTACATCCACGGCGGCGGCTGGCGCGGCGGCGACAAGTCGGTCATTCCCCCGCCCTTGCTCAAGTTCATGCTGGAACACGGCGTCTCCGTCGCTTCCATTAATTATCGTTATTCCGATGCCTCGAAGTTGCCTGCCCCAGTGCATGACGCCGCCCGCGCAATTCAGTTTCTTCGATAAGGCGAAGGAATGACATCTGAACAAAAATCGCATTGCCGCAACCGGCGCTTCGGCGGGAGCTTGCAGCGCGCTTTGGCTCGCTTACCACGATGACCTCGCGAATCGGAAAAGCGATGAGCGCGTGGAGCGGGAGTCCAGCCGCTTGTGTGCGGTCGTCGGTGTCTCCGGGCAAACCTCAATTGATCCCGAAGTCATCGTCGGTTGGGTCGGTGACCAGGTGATAGACCACGGAATGATCTGGACTGCCGTCGGCGCAAAGAGTCGCGACGAAATGAAAACGCGCTCTGCCGAGTATCGCAAACTCTACCAGGAATTCTCGCCCATCAATCACGTCACGCGCGGAGATCCGCCGGTGATGTTGCTTTATCCGACACCGAGTTCGCTACCCGCGCCCAATCCCGGCACGGCCATTCATCACGCAATGTTCGGAATAAAATTAAAAGAGAAGTGTGATGCCGTCGGCACAGTCTGTGAAATTCGGTATGCGAAAGAGCCGAACCAATCCGCGCCGGAATCCTGCGAGTTCCTGCTCAAGCATTTGGCAAAGCGCGCGGGGTCAACGGCGCGCTTCAAATAAATACTCGACGCTTTTTTCAAGCGTGAAAAATCGAAATCCCACGAGTCCGTTCGTAAAACTCAACTGAGTAGATTTGACCCGCTGGATTTCTTTTCCTAGTCTCCTGTATGACACCGTTCGAGACGTATCTGGAAAAAATTAAAAAGAACCTCGCCCACGGTGATGCAACCGAACACACGCATCGCTCAGCCTTCAAGGAACTTCTGGAATCAGTCGGACAAGGAATCATCGCCACGAACGAACCTACGCGAATTCTTTGTGGTGCGCCCGATTTCAATATCACCAAAGGCAAAGTTCCGCTCGGTCATGTTGAAACTAAAGACGTTGGCGAAAATCTGACACAGATGGAAAAGGGCAAGCCGCCTTCCGGCGAACAATTTGGCCGCTACCGCGATGGCTTGCCTAACTGGGTTCTCACTGACTATCTCGAATTCCGTTGGTATGTGAATGGCGAACGCCGTCTGACCGCTCGACTTGGGGAATGGGATACCGAAGGAAAATTAAAGCCAATCCCCAATGGTGAAACGGAACTAAGAAATCTTCTTAAAGCCTTTTTCGCGCAAAAGGCTCTGACCATCGGCACGGCCAAAGATTTGGCCGAACGCATGGCGGGCATGACGCGCATCATTCGCGATCTCATCACCAAAACCTTCGAGTATGAAGTTGAAAAAGGTTTTTTGCACAAATGGCTTTCTGCTTTCCGTGAAACTCTCATTCCTGATCTCGATGAGAAACATTTCGCGGACATGTTCGCGCAAACGCTCGCCTACGGTTTGTTCGCCGCCCGCGTTCACACGCCTGTAAACAAACAATTCTCGCGTGAGATGGCCGCTTACAATTTGCCGAAGACGAATCCATTTCTGCGCAAGCTCTTTTCCGAAATTGCCGGTGTGGACATGCCAGAAACAATTGATTGGGCAGTGGATGATTTGGTGGAACTGCTCAATCACACGGACATGGCGACCGTGCTGAAAGATTTCGGCAAGGGCAAAGGCAAGTCCGATCCCGTTGTGCATTTCTACGAAACATTCCTTGCGGCTTATGATCCGAAGATGCGCGAAGTGCGTGGCGTTTATTACACGCCTGAACCGGTGGTCAGCTACATCGTTCGATCAGTTGATCACTTGCTCAAAACGCGTTTCAAACGTCCGAAAGGTTTGGCAGACGAAAACACCTTGATTCTCGACCCGGCGACCGGCACTGCCACGTTCCTCTATTTCGTTGTGAACCAGATTTACGAAAAGTTCACCAAGCAAAAAGGCGCTTGGGACGGATACGTGAGCGAGCATTTGCTCAATCGGGTTTTCGGATTTGAATTGCTCATCGCACCGTATTCCATCGCGCATCTCAAACTCGGAATGCAATTGGCCGATCTAGGCTACAAGTTTGGCTCCGATCAACGGCTTGGCGTCTATCTCACGAACACCCTGGAACACACCGCCAAACAAGTGGAAATGCGTTACGCAGAATTCCTGGCTAAAGAAGCCAATGAAGCTGCCGCCGTCAAAGACGCGCCGATCCTGGAAGTTCTTTTGGGAAATCCGCCCTATTCAGGACACTCCGCAAACCGAAGTACGGAGATCATCCGAGTGCAGAAAGGCGCTTCCTATCTTGCGGATTTTGAGTTGGCCCAAGGAAGAATTAATCGTGTTGTTAAAAAGGCCGCTAAAACAGGCGAGGTCACTGTGCCTAATTTTATTGGTGAATTGCTCACTGATTATTATGTCGTCGATGGCGCGTGGCTTGATGAACGAAATTCCAAATGGCTGCAAAATGATTATGTGAAGTTTATCCGTTTTGCCCAATGGCGCATCGATAAAACGGGCGAAGGCGTTTTCGGCTACATCACCAGCAACAGTTATCTCGACGGCTTAATCTTTCGTGGAATGCGGCAAAGCTTAATGCGGAGCTTCAACGAAATTTACATTTACGATTTGCACGGCAATTCAAACAAGAAGGAGCGCGCACTGGATGGCAGCGAGGATAAAAATGTTTTCGACATCATTGAGGGTGTTGCAATCATTTTGTGCGTGAAAGAAAAGGGGAACAAAAATTTGGCGAAGGTTTTTCATGCTGACCTTTTCGGTACGCGCGAATCTAAATACAAGCAACTTGCCGAAACAGACGTAAATGCAACGGAGTGGGCGGCATTGAAACCAACATCGCCGAATTATTTCTTTGTGCCGCAAACGGTGAGGAGACGCGCAGAATATGGAAAATTTTGGAACCTTACGGAAATCATGCCAAAAAATTTGCTTGGATTTCAAACGCATCGCGATCCGGTTGCCATCGCATTCGATGAGGCAACACTTAAAAAACAGGTGAATGAGTATCTCGGCAAGCCGCCTTCGGAAGTTGACTGGAAAAGAAACTGCCGGATTTGCGATTACAGACCGTTTGACAAACGTTTCGTTTATCTCCATCCCAGCGTGACTGACCGGCCACGTCTCGACATCGAAGCCCATCTCTTTAAACCCAATTTGGCATTTAACACGGTCAGACAAACAAAGGCCGCTGTCTGGCAACATGCCGTCGTCAGCAATAAACCCACGCCCGCCGTTTTTGTTGAAATCAAAGACGGCTCAAGTGTTTTTCCACTTTATCTCTACGACGACGCAGAAACCGACAACCACAAAAGTGGTGGCGGTGGCACGATGCTGATGGCTTTGTTTGAACCGTCCGCTGGTTACTCCGCCCGGCGCGCGAATCTCAATCCGAAATTCATCCAAGACCTCACGCAACGGCTCGGTTTGAAATGGGTTCCGGTGGATCGCGGCGATTTAAAGAAGAAAGTCGGGCCGGAAGATTTTTTTGATTACGCTTACGCTCTGTTTCATTCGCCGACGTATCGCGAGCGCTATGCGGAGTTTCTGAAAATTGATTTTCCGCGCTTACCGTTAACCAGCGATCTGAAATTGTTCCGCACACTTGCAGCGAAAGGCATGGAGTTAGTCGCGCTTCACTTGCTGGAATCGCCCAAGCTCGACACTCTACTGACCGAATATCCAATCAAGGGCGACAACGACGTTGAAAAAGTCCAATACGCAGACAACGACCAGCGCGTGTGGATTAACGCCAGGCAATACTTCGGCGGCGTGCCGAAAGCGGTTTGGGAATTTCAAGTTGGCGGCTATCAAATTTGTGAGAAGTGGCTCAAAGACCGCAAAGGCCGCAAGCTCACTTATCAAGATATTCAACACTACCAGAAGGCCATTGTCTCTTTGAACGAAACGAGCCGATTGATGCGGGAGATTGATGAAATAATTCCAAATTGGCCGATTGAATAAATATCTCCTGACACAGCCACGCGCCGCAGCGATTTATGAGATGACTTCTGGTGAAACGTCGTTTCACAAAATCACTGGTTTGTGGCGCGCGGCACGGGGAGT
This sequence comes from Limisphaerales bacterium, assembly GCA_046593365.1. Lineage (GTDB taxonomy): Bacteria > Verrucomicrobiota > Verrucomicrobiia > Limisphaerales > CANJXF01 > CANJXF01. Next base: position 3,341 of record JBKJOA010000364.1, on the reverse strand, counting down.
TTCATCGTCTTCTCATTTGCGACGCGGAACGAATAGAGTTTGGCGCTTTTCAGCGTGAAACGAAGTTGAATCTGTTTGCCCTGAAGTCGGCGAAGATCTTTTTCTTTTTTCCATTGAATCCAACCCTCGCCTTCTTTGCCCAGCGTATCCGCAGAAATGGCTCGACAGGATTTCGCCTCAAATCCTTTGAGCGGTTTTCCTTTTTCGTCCAGCACTTCGACGGTGACCGAACCGTTTTGCGCTTCCGCATTGACGAAAAGCCGGTCGCCATTGCAGCGGAACGGTTGCGTCACCAGTTCGCCGGACTCCGCGCCAGCTTCCCACGCGGCGAAGCCATCCAATCGCATCGTCGCGATTCCGATTGCAGATTCCCAATCCTGTCGCGGCGAGTCGTGTTTGATGGGAAAACCGCCGTAAGGAAACCACATCTCCTTTTCCCAGAAAATCGGATCAGCCGGCCCGAGTACCATGCCGCAATCGAAAGAATTCTCTGGGCCGACATCCAGCCACGGAGCGCGCGAGGGTCGTTGCCAGGAAAGTCCATCCGCGCTCCACGCGAGTTGGATTCGGAAATGGCCCGCCTCATCGTGCATCGTCAAAAATCCCAGATAATAACCGCCCTGCTGAATCACATGCATGAATTGAATGTTGGATGTCGGCGGATCTTTTTTATCGGCGCGCAAAACCAATTGTTCATTTATCCAATGGATGCCGTCGCCGCTTTGCGCCCACGCCTGAACACGTTTAGCCACCCACGCGCCGGAGAGCGAATTGCCGCCGCCATCGTCCTTGCCTTGATTTTCCGCGCGCAGAACGAAGTTGGTGCGTCTGACTTCCGCCGCCCCATTCGTGCGAAAATGCGTCATCGGCCCGCCAAAACTGGTCATGCCGTTATTATGATTCGTCATGTCGTAAGTGGACATGTAGGCTAGGAACTGTTTTCCATCCGCCGGATTATTTGTCTGCACCAGCATTCCGCTGACCTCCCACATTTTGTAATAGGCGGTAAAACAATTTCGCCGTTCGTCCCACATGATGTGAATGATGTCCGATGGGACGTGCCAGAGCGGATTTGAGGGATGTTCGACCCAATGAATTCCGTCGGGTGAAAATGAAATGAACTCGCCGTCGTAAGTGAACCGCACGCCAAGATAACGCCGTTCGGAAGGTGTCCCGGGACGCGGGTCGCGCGCGATGGAGCGTGTCCCTTTTTCGGGATGTGGGCCAAGTGGCAGAAGATTCTTGGCGAGCGCACCGCCGTATTTTTCAACGCCCAAATCGGGCTTGGTCCAGTGCAGCGCGTCTTTGGAGGTTGCGTAACCCCAGCGATAAAAATTTCCGGCGTAATCGAACGCGATATACCACATCCGCAGTTCTCCAGATTTCTCGTCTTGCATAAGGCGGTTGCCCCAAAGATACGGCCCGACGCCTTCCCATTTTTCTGATCGGCGCATCACAGGGTTCGACGGATGCTTTTGCGCGGGGAAAAATTTCTGTGTCAGATTTTTCGTGCGCGCCACGGTCGGCTCGCCCAGAAGTAAAACGCTTTGGTCAGAGGACGTGGACGTTGTTTCATCCAAATGAGCCGCCTGAGCGTTCGGCGAAACGCACACGAGCATCAAAAACAGAAATGGCATCCCGCGGAAGTGTGGTTTTAATTTCACAAAATTCTTCGTTTTCATTAAGACTGTCAGTCATTCAATCGCACGGAGTCGAATTCAAAACCGAAAACGCATCCTCGTGTAGGGTAAACTTCAAGCGTAACGTTTTACCGCGCAACTTTTGAATGAATTTTTCCCAGCGCAATTCTTCCACGAGCACGTCTCCGTAAGTCGGTTTGGCCTCTGGCCTGCCCAATATTTTCAATGGCTTGTCAGGTTCATTTAATCGGCGGGCAGTGTATTTCAAATCGTCGAGGTAGATTTTCGCCAACTGTCCACCTGCCCTGGAGTTGAACAGGCCGAAACGATCCAGGCTCGCGCCCACTTTTTAGCGACGGCCAGATGCGGGTCAAGAAATTGAAACTAGCGCTTCATCGTTGGAGGCGATTTCAACAACTCTTCATGGGTTAAAATCTTCGGAAGTTTTGTCGTCGAGTTTGGGTCGGATGCCGCGCGCAAAAGATTCACAGTGAACTGTTGCGCCGCGGGATCAATCGAAACCGACGCTTCAAGATCGAGATCGCAAATCCAAAGGCGACCTTTACCCAACGGAATCTCGAACAGCACCGTGCGATATTGCTCCGGCAGTTTGTCCGCGGAAATATAACCATGCGACGGGATAAACCGGATTAACTCGCGCGCGGTCGAATTGGTTTGAAAACGATGCGAAGTGTCGGCCACGAACACGCGCCAGTCGTCCTTGCGTCCCCACCATTTCAAATCCATCGGCGCTAGTCTCTCGGCGAGCCTGGTTCCGGCGCAGGGTGAAAAATCCGCGTATTCGCCGAGTATTTTTTTCGCGTCCAAAATGTCGGACGAAAACAGCTTGGTGAATTTGTCCCCGGGTGAAAATACAATCGCGGTTGCGCCGCGTTCGATGGCCGTTCGCAACACGCCGGCATTTTCCAATCCGGCCAAATTGTCGTTTTTGCCGAGCAAGATTGCCCGCGCGTTGGTGAGTTCCTGAAGCGGCGTGTAACGCGTGGCGCTGTGCAGGAAACGACCGAGTTCCGGGCCAAGACCTCGCACAAAGGTCGGCGTGGCGAGAGAGATCATCTGCGCTGCGGGCAGAATTTCAACGTAGTCCGTCGTGCGGCTGATTTCTTTTTTGCCGTGCAGCAGACGCAATCGCAGCAACAATTCGCGGCGGACGACACCTGCCGGAAATTCAATTTTCACCTGCACGCGCGCCGTCTCGTAGTAGGCAAGTTTTGGCAGGTGTCCGATTTCGCTTCCGCTGATTTTTTTCCCGGTCTGGCGATCAAGGAAACTGAGTTCAATTCGCAGGTCAGAGTAATTTTTTTGGTCCTCGTCATCATTTGTGACAAAAACGGCGGTTTCAATTTTCTCACCAGTGAAAAATCGACGGCGGCTTGTTTCCAATGCAAGCCCGACGGGCGAAAACGCTTCGCGCATTGCTTCCACGACAGGGTACGGTTTTGCAATTGTCGCATCGTAGCTGTGCGAGAACCAACATTCCGTCGCGAACAACATGAAGCCAGCGGTGTTTGTGCCGCGTTCGAAGCGCAGCCGCTCCGCCCAACGCTTGGTCACGGCGCGATGATGTTCGAGGAAAAATTTTGGATCGTTCCCGCGGTACGCCAGGTTGCCAACCCACGCTTGCGGCGTGAGCAAATCGCGTGTGTAACGAAACACCGGCAGGCCGTTGTCGAGGTCAGG
>JBKJOA010000150.1:0-14087 GCA_046593365.1 Limisphaerales bacterium | reverse complement strand
CGTCCATTGTAATGAGTATCGGTAAATTCGGAACCGGCTCGCGCTTACCGCACATCCGTAAAGTAATAAAGGTAAAGGCATAGATTACTTTACGGATGTGCGGTAAGCGCGAGCCGGTTCCGAATTTACCGATACTCATTACAATGGACGGTAATGGATCGGATCGTTTCATACTCGCAAAGATCTCGGCCCCCCTCAACGCAAGTCCACCACGCACATTGCTGTGCGTGGTGGACGCTGGTTTCAAAACCCGCCGTGCCATCAGACGCTGACGGCCCGGTGGTCAAGGCTTATTGTTTGACGCGATAGAACTTGGTGACTCCTGTCCGGACTACGGTATAGCTGCCAGAAACGTCGCCGGTGGAGACCCACGTGGGACTGGTCAACGACGTGGCGGATTCCAAGGTGCCACCGTTGATCCAAGTGATCGTCACATTGGGACCGGAGGGCACGATGCTGGTGATGACCGGACGAGGCCGAGGCGCGATGTCATAGAATGCGATATTATCAATGCCATACTGCCAACCACACGAGCCATAATGGTTGAAACGAAGGCGAACTTGACTCTTCTTGCTTGCTTCCGGGAGACGAATCGCTTCGACCTTGCGCGCGAACGCTCCGTCGTTGCGGTTCACGATATAAGGTGACAACGCAGCCGAGATGGGCGTTTTGAGCACGTCCCCGAACCTACGGCCCAGTGCTCCTTCGCTCATAAAATCCCGGGTCGTCGGGTCTTGAACAACCGGGAATGCCGCGACATCGGTCCAGTAATGGGTCAAGGTTTCCACTGCGTCATAGCTGCCGTCTGGATTCAAGAAGAGGCGGTTCGCGTTAAACATGATCATGCCCGGCAACCAAGTTGCGCCGTTGTCAACTGAGTATTCCAAGGCGTCTTCTTCTCCGTTTCCAGAGATTCTGACGCTGCTGGACCAGGTCAACACCGGATTGGTGACAGTGGACAGATTGAAAGACGCGCTTTCTACGATTTGAATTTGAGGAGCGTAATTGGTCGGCTGATTTACACCACCGATCGAAACCCGTCGCGCACGCCCGTCAGATACGGCAAACAGGCAATTGCCCGCCATCCACTGCGTGGTCACCGGTATGCCGTTAATGGTTTGGCTCGTGTCGTTTTGCAGGACTGCTGCCTCAAGAGTCGCGGCCGTGTTGGTAGTGACCAAGATGAAGTTCACGAAGGGGTCATTATCCTGGGATGTAAGATTCCAAACCCCAATTCCCGCAGCTGGAGCTACTTCCAGCCAGGTGTAATTCGTCAGCGACCAACCCGGGGGCGCCGAACTTGCTAGATTGGTCGCTTCCGGGTAGGAATCGAAGTTCTCACCCGTGACGGGACTGGCCGGCAGGATCAGGTTTTGGATGTTGTAAAAAGTCCAAGACTGGGTGCGCGAATAAGTTCCGGTATCCGAGAAGATGAGGTAGGCCGTATGAGACTCGGCCGAGAGATGCAATCCAGCCAAAACACCGGAGTCCACGGACCATAATCCGCTCCCCAGGCTAACGGGGGTAACTGCCACCGTTGCCCCATCAACCTTGAGCTTGACTGAACTGGAGCTTAACCCAGTCGTCCCGTCCGATAGCAACACGTTCAGGCTGCGAGAGGACTTCTCCAGTTGGCGCGGCACGGCTGCGGGAGTGACTCCTTTCACGAAGGGGAACGAATTGCTCAACGCACGGTAGGCCGGGATGCCGCCGTTAGCCAAGTCATTGATCAGGACGTTGTTGGTGACTCCGCCACTCACCACCTGCGAGAACCATTCGAGGTGAGCGCCGCCACCGCCATTCTGCCAAATCGTGCGGAAGGGATACGTTCCCGCCTGCGTGACTTGGACCGAGAACAATGTTTGCGGCTGCGAGCCGCCTTCTCCGCTCTTCACCGTGACACGGCTCAACGCGTCCTTGGGGTTGGCCCCGACTTGCACGCCGAAACTATCGTCACTTTGCACGCCCATGACGATGGTACCCACCGGCAGTGTGAGATAAGAGAGGGTTTCAGTCGAGAAACCGTTATTACCGCTGGAGGCAGGCAGGCCAGGGGGCAAATCGTCAGAGCCAAAGGTTCCTTGGGGAGACGTTAGGGCCATGTTGATCACGGTCGTGATTTCAAAGTTGATCGGGGCATTGCTCGGATTCGCCACTGCCGCCGGTCCAATCGCAGGCCCAGACGCGGTATTATCCGCCAGATTCGCCAGCGGGACCCCCGCCCCATCCACAGCTCCCAGGATGAGATCGTTTTCGGTCGTAGCATTGTTGTTCGGCCGGGTGCTTCGGTCGCTATTGGCGAAAATGCTGAACGTGAATCCCGGTTTGGAGGTATCAACGTTTGTGACCCTCCAGGCTGGATCCAAGACAGTTTGAGCCTGACCAGCGCCGCTTTCAAAAGCAGCAATGGCCAAAGCCATGCATAATACAATGTGGGGTTTTTTCATTTGTTTCTTCAGTATCATAGGTCTAGTTTTATTTACGTTTTTGGAGCGAATAAAAAACAGCAAATCAATGCGATTCGCTTTATTTGCATCAAGGGATTCGCAAATTTGATTTTTCCAAACGGTTTCGTCAAGGTTTTTTCACTTTTAACAGAAGAAGAGGATGCGAGTTAGCGAATCCCCATTTTTACATGCGACTCCATTTCCGTCCCAATATAACGGGTGCGGGAACCGGGTCGGACCGCAAAAACCGTGTAACCTCGTGAGCAAAATATTTTGTAGAGCTGCGCCAACGTGTGATCGCGAATCTTGCGTCGATCAGAATAATATGAGCCGCTCACCACGTCAATAATCGCAAGGCCGTTCGACTTTCCCTTCGGCGAGAAGACATCCATCAACAAGCCCGTGCCATGCACCTCCCCGTAAACTACATCCACCTTTTGTTCGTAAGGATTGGATAAAGAATCCTGGGCCACAACTTGCAGGACAGACCAAAGCAAGAGCAGACAGGTGAGAACGAGTGATTGATTTTTTTCATAAGGAATTGCTGCGAATTTAATCCGATGGCTTGCCAAGGTATTTATCGAACCAATCCGCAAATCGCCGGATATCCCAGAGCATACTGAGCCAGCCGTGTTTCCCGCCTTGGTGTACGACCAGTTTCACGGTACGCCCAGACTTGCGCGCCTCCGCCTGGAATCGCTCGGATTGATCCAGCGGCACAAGGGTGTCGGCGTCGCCGTGGTAGATCAGCGTTGGCGGCAGATTTGAGTTCACGTAGAAGATCGGGGACAACTCGTGTCCGATGACTTTCCAAACGGCCAGGTTCGTGGCATCTGGCCCAAATCCTTTGACGAAACTCTTGGGCGGCCCGCCATCCCCCAAATTTTCCGATGATTTTCCCAGATTTAGCAAATCGGTGACTGGATAGAAAATAGCCACTGCCTGAACCGCGCTGCTCTCGCCATCGATTGGATCTGCCGGGTTTGTGGTTCCGGGACCGCCGCGGGTCGCCAGCATAAGGCTAAGATGACCGCCCGAACTTCCTCCAGTAACTCCCAGTCGCGTGGGATCAACTCCATAATCGCGTGCATGGTATCGAACATAGCGCACGGCTCGATTCACATCCTCCGTGATCGCCATAATCGTCGATTCCGGTTGAGAAATATGGGAGACCGCGAAAACGGTGTAGCCGCGCCGGAGGAGAGTGGCGATCATCCAGGGACGAAATGAGCCTGGCCCCGATTTCCAACCGCCACTTACCATGAGCAGCACACCTATCCCGTTGGGCTGACTGGGACGGACTACCTCCAAGGTTAAATCTTGGCCTTGACGCTTTCCATACACCAGCCCAGTTGTGCGCTCGAAATGCGGATGAAAATAAATCCAGATCGAACCCACCAAAAGAATCGCGAGAAACAAAAATACCGCCGTAACCTTCAGGAAAATACGAAGCAGTCGTGGGACTTTCATCCTTCCCATCATCCAAAGAGTCGCCTGACAAGGCAAGAGTCAAAGCGCATTTAGGATTCAACTGCATGGCTGCACGGGAAACTGCTTTGAGAATCTTTGGGCATCTGCTAGTTTCCGAATACCTGATCCGAATATCATATCACACATGAGCACCACCATTAGTTTGCAAGGAAAAGTTGCCCTCGTCACCGGCGGCGGCCGAGGAATTGGCAAAGCGATTACGCGCCGCCTGGCCGAAGCCGGAGCCAACGTGGTGATTGCGAGCCGTAAAATGGAAAATCTCCAGGCGACCGCCCTTGAGTTTTCAACGTTGCCCGGGAAAATCGTACCTGTGGTCTGCCACGTGGGGCGCAAAGAGCAGATTGAGCATCTGGTGAGAGAAACCGAAACCCGCCTCGGTCCCATTGATATCCTCGTCAATAACAGCGCAACCAACATTGGCCAGGGCCCGTCGCTGGAAACGGACGACGAGATGCTGGATAAAATGGTGGAAATCAATATCAAGTCCGCTTTTCGCTTAGTGCGGCTGATCGTCCCAAAAATGATCGAACGTCAAAAGGGCGGGGTGATTATTAACATTGCCTCCATTGCCGGATTGCGACCGCAACCCGGTGGCCTGCTCTACAGCTTCACCAAAGCGGGCTTGCTGATGATGACCCGTTCCTGGGCGCAGGAATTTGGTCAGTTCAACATCCGCGTCAATGCGATAGCGCCCGGGTTGATCCAGACAGATTTCAGTGAATTTTTATGGAAGAGTGATGGGACACGCGGTCAATTTGAGAAGGCCACTCCGTTGCGCCGCATCGGACAGCCGGACGAAATTGCCGGTCTCGCCCTTTATCTGGCTTCCGACGAAGCTTCATTCGTCACCGGCCAGGTGATGGCGGCTGATGGCGGTTTTACGGCGGTGTGACTGGAGTTCTTTTTTGCATACGCTTTTTTTGGTAATTTATCTAAATGCACGTCTGAAAAAGTAAAAAAATTAATAAGAATGAATTGCGTTTCGGTTGCGACAAATTTAAGGTCTTTATCGTTCCCACTCTTACCAATTGTTCTGCCCCAAGGGACTTTTGGAGGATAAAATACGGTAGGCGACAGCTTGGGCAATCAAGCAGTTTGTCAGTGGGTTTACAGTGAAAAACGACTGTGGACAGTGTAGAAGAAATGAAAATTACACGCTTCAAGAAATCTGTTGGTTTTACACTAATCGAATTATTAGTGGTGATTGCCATCATTGCTATTCTGGCGTCGCTACTGCTGCCGGCTTTGAGCAAAGCCAAGGCCAAGGCCAAGCGCACCTCCTGTCTTAGCAACATGCGACAGGTGGGCTTCGCGCTTCAAATGTATGACTCCGACTCCAATGGCAAACTTCCCAATCCCAGTAGCACGAGTGGTAGTCCGTCGTTCGACTTCAATAATCAATTTGCCTCGAATAACGTGTTCAAGGCCTTCCGTCCTTACATCGGGGTGAAGAGTGCCACGGCCACGACCCCAGTTTACATTTGTCCCACGGCAATTCCTTCGAAAAAGCCAGGTTATCAACCTACGGCAATCAGTTCCACTGCCATGCTGGTGAGTCAACTGGTGTTGGACAAAGGAGTCAACAAGATCAAAAATCCTTCCCGAACCGTGATCTTTCAGGAGAATTATTGTTTGATGAACGCGTTCTGGTACGAACCGGAGGGCTCGGGCAACACCTACAGCCAGTGGCACACATGGACGGCCGATAGTGGCAGCGAATGGAGCGGTACTCCGCGCGAGCATTACAACAATCTCCACGAGCAGGGGGGAAATCTCATCTCCTGTGATGGTCATGCCGAATATAAGAAGAACAAACAAACGTCGAGCCTGGACTTTGGTCTGGTGGATGCCGCTCTCAAAGATTCTCGTTGGCAACCGACCGAAGCGCATTCCCGAGCGGTGTACCTTTATCGTTGAACAGCGTTTGCGTGCGAACCATGAAATCCTCAATTTTATTCTCATTCCTCTTCGTTACAGCCACGGCTCTGTTGCTGGTGAGTTGTAAGAAGGAGGCTAAAACAGATGCAACTCAAACGCTACGGCAGTCATTTCAAACCGCCGACCCCGAAGTGAAGAAAGCCATTGAGACGGTAAATAACAGCCTTAAGACGGCGAATTATTCGGAAGCCGCCCGTACATTGGCTCCGCTGGTTGACCAGCGCCCTATGACCGACGCCCAAAAACAGGCTGTCGGTGCGGCGCTTCAACAGATCAATCAAGCGATGGCCGTCAATCCCGCCCTTGACACCAAAGAGATGTATGAACTGCGGGCGAAGATGTTCCATGCGGTTCAAAGCGGTCCGCGCTTCTCTAGGTCATTGCCCTGATTGGGTGGGCGCTTTGGCGATCTCCTGCTTTGTCTGCTGGATCAGGTCACTGACCAGCTTTTTCTGTGGTTCAGTGAGGTTGGGATTATTTGAAAGTTTGTCCAACTCCATGAGTGCCTGTGTAAACTGCGCGTAACGAAAAAAACGATTTATTAGGGTGAGGTTTTCCTGCACGTCCGGACCGGCCTTGGCAAACTCCGTTTCTAATTTCGGCCAATCCACGTTGATGCCATGAAACGGCTGAACTGATCCTTGTTGGTTCTCCTTTTTGCACCCCGCCAAGGTCATCAAGCAAACTCCGAATACGAGGAAGAAGAAATTTGTGATTTTCATTTTGCCCAGGTTCAAGGTTGACCGGGCTTCCGGGTGGAACGTTCCATGAGCCAATAAACATCCTGGTTATTGGGGGAGGAAACATTCAAACTGAACAATTTGCCAATGGGCGGTGTGGTTCTGGGGTCTTTCCACTTGTGAATTTCCGAGTGGCCATCAACAAACGAAAGCCCACCCGCTCCGTTATGATAGCTGCCGGGAAAATCGATCATCACCCGTTGCGTTGGCTTGTCGGGCCATCCATTCATGCTGGTACACCATTCGCCGTCATTCATGCTGTCGCAGCGTTCGTCCAGGAAAACAATGGTCATGGCGGGACCTGGTCTCAGCACCTCGCTCATTTTCTTGTATTTGGTGTATCCGGCGTTTCCGGCGAATTGGTCTGCATCGGCGCCATTATGCCAACTAAGCATCGACATGCTCCGCACCCGTGGGAAGGACTGGCCCTTGTCAGGCCCCGATGAGGCGATGCACGGATATTTATCGTCTGCCGGACATCTCCAGATGCCAGCATTGTTCCCGCAGTAAGGCCAAAGCGGACTTTTCTTTATGCTTATTTCAGCATTCCAATTGTATGGGTTGGCACCGTCAACCTTCGGGTTTCCACTCCAAGTCATATCGCTAACCGGCATCCAATCGCCAGAGCTTCGCCAGGCCGACGGCACCTTGTCAGCGTTGTCATCAACGTACAATCTCCACGCTATCATCATTTGCCTGCCATTGTTCATGCACAAAATCCCATGCGCTTTGGTTTTGGCTTTGCTCAATGCAGGCAACAACAACCCTGCGAGAATGGCAATGATCGCGATGACTACGAGTAGTTCAATCAACGTAAAAGCGCGTGTGCCGAGTCGTAAGTTGGTTTTCATTTATGGAGCTAAAGTTACTATTCTGAAATAAATATGATCTGGCAAGCTGACAGTTGACAAGAATGTTCTGCTGGACACGTTTTTCAAGCCGGGAGAAAATTCGTATTTAAAAGTGAACACACTAATTGCCTTTTTCGTCATTACACGTAGTTTTGCAAGTTCTTGTTATTATTTTACTATGAAGCGCGTCAAAGAAAATTTGTTTGGACAGGCCGTAATGATTCTCGTGTTATTTGCATTTCTTGCGATTCCGGTTTCGGCAAAAACCGCCGTGGTAAAGGGCAATCCGGAGAAGACTTCAAGTGATAACGTGGATAACTTTCGCCTGCTGGATCACGAGGGCAAATCACACGAACTTTATCGACAGACGCAGACCCCGGTTGTGGTGCTAATTGTCGGCGGGAACGGTTGCCCGATCGTGCGGCAGAGCGTCTCGACCGTCAAAGCATTGCGCGAAAAGTTTGCGGACAAGAAAGTGGTTTTCTGGTTACTTAACGCAAACTCGCAGGACGATGCAGCCAGCATTTTGGAGGAAGCCAGGGAATTTAAGATGGATCTGCCGGTCCTTAAGGACACGTTCCAACTGGTCGCCCGCTCATTGGCGGTCACGCGAACGGCGGAGGCCATCGCCATCAGCACAAAGGATTGGAAGATTTTTTATCGCGGGGCGATTGATGATCGGCTCGGTTACGGCACGCAAAAAGTGAAACAGCCCAAAACGTTTCTAGCCGACGCGGTGGAGAATTTTTTGGCGGGTAAAAAAGTTTCTCCCGACCGCACTTCGGTGAAAGGCTGTGCTATCAGCTTTGCGACGATTAAACCCAATGAAGCCAAAACCATCTCTTACATTAATGAAGTCGCGCCCATTCTCCAGAAGCACTGTGTCGTTTGCCACAGCCCCGGCAACATCGGGCCGTTTGCCATGTCGAGCTACGAGAAGGTCAAGGGCTGGTCTTCCATGATTCGGGAAGTGTTGCTGGAACAGCGGATGCCGCCGTGGCACGCCGACCCGCACCACGGCACGTTCTCTAACGACCGCTCGCTCAAACCTGAGGAAGTTCAAACTTTGATAACCTGGATCGAGCAAGACAAGCCGCGCGGCAAAGGCGAAGACCCGTTAGCTACGTCGCCCTCCACGGTTGAAGACTGGCCGTTGGGCAAACCGGATTACATCGTCTCCATGTCCAAGGATATTGATATTCCAGCGACAGGAATTTTTCCATACCGCTACGCGGTGGTGGACTCGCCCCTACCTGAAGATGCATGGTTGCGCGCCGCCGTGGTGAAGCCAGGCAATCGTAAAGTGCTCCACCATTGTCTGGTCTTCCTCAAATACCCGAAAGACGCTGCCCAGTCGCAGCCGGACAACAAAGGCGGCATCGATGGTTTCTTTACTGGTTTCGTGCCGGGCACGGAAGCAGTTCCGTTTCCCGAAGGGACGGGCAAGTTTCTACCCAAAGGTGCCAAGTTTTTTTTCCAACTTCATTACAGCGCGACGGGCAAAGTGGAAAAAGACCGGACCGAGATTGGTCTTTACCTGTGCAAAACGAAACCGTCGCTGGAATTGCAAACCCGCGCCGCCGCCAAAAGGCAATTGGACATTCCCCCCGGCGACCCCAACTACCAGGTCGAGGGACAATTTACCTTCAAACACTACTCGCTACTTTATGAGATGAGTTCGCACATGCATTTCCGCGGCTCGCGGGTCAAATACGAGGCGCTCTACGCTGATGGCAAACGCGAGGTGTTGCTCTCCGTGCCGCACTACGACTTCAACTGGCAAACGATGTATCGGCTGACTGAACCCAAGCGAATGCCCGCTGGCACTAAACTCATTTGCAGCGGGGCGTTTGACAATTCGCCTCAGAATCCGGCCAACCCCGATCCGACCAAGCTCGTCCACTTCGGTGAACAGACGTTCGACGAAATGTTCATCGGCTACGTAAATTACGCTGAACTTCCTCAGCCGAACTCCGCCACAGCAGTCGATACTTCTACCAAACAAGCTGCCAAGTAGTGAAGATAGAAGATAGCGACCATCATCCATCCTCTCCGACTCGGGCGATGTCCGCCCTGCGCCTTCATTTTCTATTCTGCGGGCCAACCGGCGCGAGGGTCAGCCGGATGATCCGTACTTCGCCGGGAGGAATGGCGAGGCGGAGGTTGGCGGGTTCGAGAGGTTGGTCGCCGTTGAGCGTGCAAAGACAAGCGCTGCGCACACGCTCAGAACCAGTATAACGGACATCGACCGTTTGGGTGTCAGCGTCAATTATGGGTGGTTGGTTATAGGTTTTTGTAATGCCTTCATTATTAACCAGGGTGACCATCCAGCCATCCGCAGTGCGGTTGTAAAGCGATTCCACGAGTCCTGAGACACGGAATGGTACCAGTTCATCGTATAACTTTGTCAGCGCGCTTGCCAAACTCGAACTGTTTCTTCCGTTCTCGCTGTAGATCAGCACTGTGCCGCGTCCGCGACGTTCCCGTACGTAACTTGACTTAGTTTTGTTCATCGCGCGCGGATTCAACTTCAGCGCATGGGCTAGAGAGGCGTTTTTCGCGTCGTCTTCGCAAAGAAGGAGCGTCCCGCCTTGGTTCACGTATTTCGCGAGCCGTTTGGCAAACGCTTCACCACCCGAAATTTCTCCGGCGACCAGCAACACCGGATACGACTTCAGGGTCTCATCGGAACCGTTATTGAGAAGCACGTCCAGCGTATCGCCGTACGGAGATTCGACGAGGTAACCTCTTTCATTTCGCTTGGATTGCACCTCGATACTGTCGGGAAAGAAGGCGTTCCAGATGTCCAGGATGCGCTGGTCTGATCGCGTGTAGGGAAACGCGTTCCATGTGAGCTTCGCGCCAAAGCCGGGGTAAATGCCGTGCTCGGTGTCGATGATCAATCCGAACGGCGTGTAAGGAATGCCGCGCTCAGGATAACGTTTCGTAAACGCGTAGAACCGCGCGCCTTCTTCCCCGAGCTTGGATAAGGGCAATTTGCCATCGGTCCCCGGTTGCTGGCTGCGAAAGAAATTGAGATGCCCGCCTTCCGCGATAACGACATTCGCGCCCGCCATGTAAGCGACGTAATAAGTGCGAAGATGCAGGCTCAAAGAATGACCCCGGTCGGGACCGGAGTATTCGCCCCAATGTTTTTTCGGGTCCTCATCGTACATGGAAGGCCCGTACCAAGATGAGAAATCAATGAGCCACGGCCGTCCGTATTGCCGGGCAGCGCCGCGGGTGAAGGCGATGTGCGCCTGGATACCGTTAACATTCTCGCCGACCTCGCTGCCGACGATGTCGCACCCCCATTCGCAGGCGTAATGCTGATAACAATAATGACCATTGATTGAGCTGAATAATTTCAACGCATCGGGTTTCGCATTGGTCCTTGCGTCGTTGGCGAGGCGATTGAAGTAGGTCTTGACCACATCTGAAGCTTCCGCGCGCGTGCGAGGAGGTTGCGGGTAGCCACCATAATGTTTGTAGCCAGCACCGTCCGCTTGGCCGTTCTTAAGGTGATGGAACGAATATTCCCACTCCGCAACTCCCCACATTGCCAAACCCGAGTCCGCGATCGGCTGTCTGGCGAGAGTTGCAATGTGGACGGGGCTGTCATCCGCACCACCGAGCGTGAACCAGAATGGTTTTCCTTGAACCGCACGGTAACGCCACGGCCCTTCGGCGAGGTTAGGGTAGGCCGCGGTTAAGACTCCTGGCGAAATGCGCTCCGTTCCAACCTCTGCCAGCAAATCAGGTGGAAGCACTGAACCGGCTATAGCGACGATAAGAACCGCTGAGAAAAACCGGTTCGCCGCAACTGATCGTGGTTCAATTCCTGCGGAATCGTTCCGGCCTGTTTTCATTCGCCCGGCTTGGGCGAATCGTTGACAAATTTCAGCACCTCATTGACCAGGAGTTCACCGGTTTGCTCGCCGAGACTGGTTTGCGAGATGTAGGAGTAACGTTTGAAACTGTCGAAATCTTCTTTGGCCAGAATGTAACCGAACGCGTCGTTGGTCAGGCCGAAAAGCAGGTTATGTTTCCCGCGCATTTTGCGTTTCAAATAATAGCCGATGTTCGGCAACGCCTCGCCTGGAATGGTGACGATTTGCGCATCGCCGAGGTTCACGAGATTCATTTGCGTTGAAATTTTTCCATCCGTGAAACCGGCTCCGGCTGGCATTTGTTTTAACAGGGCGCGCATTAGCGGCGAATCGACCGGGAAGGAAACCGTTCGCGCGGCACAATAAAGTTTCGGCGCAGTCTGCTCCGGCGCGTCTTGAACAATTCTCAGCGCTTCATCCGCCAGCAGATTGCCAATGCGTTGGCATTCCTCCCAATTGCGCGCCTCGCCTCCCGGTTTGCGGTTGTCGGCGGTGACCATGCCCCCTTGCGCGCCGTTCATGAAAATGCCTGTCCCGCCACCCTTCTCCGCGATACGACTGTAAAGCGGCCCCACCATGTCCGGACTGCAAACGCCAACTCCGCTCCCGATGACTTCAGGATGAATGGCGTAATTGACCAGCGTCGCAAACGGTTTTCCGCTTGTGTCCAGAAATTGAATCACGTTGCAGCGCGGATCGTACAATTGCTCGGCATAATAGTTGTAGGCGATTTTTCCGTTGGCCTGGCCCGTGGCGATCTTTATTCGGGCGGGTTTGAGATTGGCCGCCGCTTCGTTAATCGCCTCCGCCATGCGGGTGCAAACCATTTCCAGATATTTCGGGTCGCTGGAATTGCCTCCTTTGCCGTCGGGAAATCCGTAGCAATCCGGCGCGCTGTGGGTGTGGGTCGCGCCAATTAAAATATTTTTTGGATCAATCTCTTTAACCGCCGCGCGCACTTTGTTTCCCAGGATGGCTGGGAAACCGAGAAAATCCGCGCTCACAATCGCCACGCGCGTCCCATCCTGATCAATCACCAGCGCGCGCACATTCAGTTCGCCATCCTTGCGCGTGGTGGGCTTTGATGCACCCACGCCGCCGCTGACCGGCAGGAGCGGATCGGGCGTGACGTTGCGCACGGCGATGCCCGCACGGAACGCACCGGAGACGTCGAGAGCGAAGAGGGTCAGGCAAATGAGAACGGCAAATATTTTAATTTTCATGGCAGCTAAAGTATTGTTTCGTGACTGATTAGATAGAGACGGAATCCAAAAGCAAGATGCAAACTTTTCCAACACAAATAAAAGTCACTACGCTCATGGCATCGAAAAAACTCAACGCCGCTTGTTCTCCTGTCGCAGCTTGTGCTGAAGGTCACGCAAAGGTTTGTAGCCGATGAGAATGATCTTCTGGTCAGCGATAAGTCTCTTCATCTCTTCGTCGTGCGTGAACACTTCATACTCCTGTGAACGCGTGGACCAGGAACCGGTGATCGCTTTCAGTTCGTCCGTCGGCAGGCCGGCGTGGATGTAAAGCTCGGTGACGCCGGGTTTCAGATTTTTCACGACATCGAGCCAGAAGTTTTTCACGCCGTTTTTTTCGTTCTTCAATTGGTCGAAAACAAAGTAGTCGGGGAAAATAATTCCTTTGGCGGCGAATTGACTGCGGAGTTCTTCGCGCCCCATTTTCACAAACGTTTCCTGCGACGCCATGCGCACCGGCAGGTCAAATTCCACCGCCAGTTGCAGGTAGCTTTTCATGTAATCGGGACTGTATTGCAGAGTGCCCATGTGGGAATCAAGGTGGGTGACATCGACGCCCGCCGCGAGCGCGCGCCGGATTTGCGCGCGTCCTTCGATCAAGGCTTGTTCAGGATTGGCGTGGGCATAAACCTCTTCCACACTTTTCCAAAGATACCCACTCGGATCCACCAGCCCGGGAACCTGTTCCCGGGGAGCGACCGGGCCCCAGCGATATTTGCCCCATTCAGAAGTGTGACAAAGGTGAATGCCAAAATCCTTCTCGGGATGGCTCTTCGCATATTCGGCAATTTCCAGGAACCAGGGGCAGGGGACCATGATCGTGGCCGAGCGCATCGCACCTTTTTCCAACGACTCGATGGTGGCGAGATTTGCCGAGTGACACATCCCGACGTCATCGCCATTGACGATCAAAAGTTTATCGGTGGATTTGTAGCCAAGGCGCTCGGAAAGCAAAGCGGTTTCAGCGGCGTTCAACTGCAATGAGCCGATCAGAACTGGAATGGCGAGCAGGAGAAGTCGTTTTCGAAAAATTTGGCGTAGGTGCATGGGCGCGAGATTACGTTTGTAAATCCCGACGCGCAACAACGATTGCTGACCGGCTTGAGCAACGCCCCAAAGTAGAGAAGCCGCGACCTTCTCGCCACCCGCCGCTCAGAAGGGGATGGCCGGGCCACCAAAAAATTATTCACCTTTTTTTTGGCACCGGCGGCGACCCTGCAAATCAGGAAATCAAACCTGCAAAGGCCGTTGGCAAACTTCCCGACGGCAAAAGCAAACTCACTAACGCCGCCAGCAATGAAGCAAACGTCGCCAGCAATGATGCAAACGCTGTTTGAGAGTTAACCCGAATTCCGAAGTTGAAACGGGAGCGCGCGCGTCCCGCGTGCGAGTTCGGGCGTCGCGTCCGAACTTTCGTCAAACTAACTTTCCGGTGTTTCCGAGAAAAATAATGTGGAACGAAGTTTTC
>JBKJOA010000031.1:0-11356 GCA_046593365.1 Limisphaerales bacterium | reverse complement strand
AATAAAGATAAGAGCCGACGCGAGCGCGATGACCACCCCGCCGAGAAACTTGGCGATCAGACCGGCGGCCAGAATCGTGACCAGCAGGATCAAGGAGGCGATTATTAATTTTAGCGCGGCTTGGGACGCTTTTCCCGAATGCTTCATTTTTAAAGATTAGAGTTCAGTTAACAAAGTTTAAAGGCAAAGTTCAGCCGAGTCGATGGATGGCGGTACGTAATTTTTTTTCGATCTGCTTTTGTCGTTCAGGGCTTGTGATTTTGCTTCCGTCGCTTTCCGCAACGTAAAAAGTATCGATGGCCGCGCCTTTTTCCGTCGAAATTTTTGCGACGTAGATATCGAGTTCCAAATCATTGAGCACGCGTGAAATGGCGTAGAGCAAACCGAGTCTGTCTTCAGTTTCAACCTGGATGATGGTGCGCGTTTCGGAAGTTTGGTTATCAAAATCAATGACCGTTGTGATCCGTTCGCCTTCAAAAATATTGCCAAGCCCAACTGTTTTCTGCTGGGCGATAAGTGCGGTGAGGTCGATCTCTTCGCCGTTCAAAATTTTATTCAGCACGGTTTCAAATGCCTCGCGTTCTTCGCGCCTGGCAAGCAACCCGGTTTTTGCGTCGGTTACGAAGAATGTGTCTAGAATGATTCCGTCGCCACGGGTGATGATTTCCGCGCTCAAAATATTCAAGCCTGCCGAAGTCAGTGAGCCGGTGATTTTGCTGAACAGACCGGCGCGATCCCAAGTGCAAACATGCACCGTGGTGTAACCGCGATCCGGCTCGTTGTGCCAACTTACAACGGGTGACAGAGCCTGCTCGCTTTCAGAGAGCTGAAAATGCATGAACCGATGCGCTTGAGTCAGGTCGGTGAGAATCTCTTGAGCGTTATTAATCTGGAAGTAGCGCGTCGGCAGATTGGCAAAATGCGCCTGCACTTCATCGTAGCTGAAGCTCGGCGGCATGAGACGTTGCACTTCGTCGGCGAGCAGTTCGCGTTGTTTTTCTTCTGCCCGGAAAAATTCAGTGCCACCCGCCAGCAGTTCGCGAGTCCGGTGAAACAAGGTCCAGAGCAGAGAATCTTTGAATCCATTCCAAAGCTGGTCACTCGTTCCCATCGAGTCGGCGAACGTATGGAGCGTGAGCAAAGTGAGGTTTTCCACCGTTTGAATCTGACGCGCAAAATTTTGAATGACCGTGGCATCTTCCAGGTCCCGACGCTGGGAGACCTGCGCCATGGTGAGATGATGTTCGATGACGAGGCTCAGGGTGTGCGCGGTGGCACCATCGAGTCCAAGTCGGCCAGCAACGCGCAAAGCGAGTTGGCTGCCAAGTTCTTCGTGTTTGCCGGAGCGCGCGGCTTTACCGGAATCATGCAAGAGCAGGGCAAGATACAAGACGAACGGGCGTTCCACCGTTCGGAAAATTTCGGCGTAGGTTTCAAAGGGCGGCGTCTTTGCATTCCAGACCTGGTCGAGTTTTTCGATGCAGACCAACGTGTGTTCATCGGCGGTGTATTGGTGATAGAATTCGTGCTGAACCAGGCAAGTGAGCCGCCCAAACTCTGGTAAAAATTTTCCAAGAAAGCCAACCTCGTGCATGGCGCGGAGAATCGGCGCAACGGCTCCGCGTTGATCAAGAATTTCCAAAAACGTTTCGCGCACATGCGTGTCGCGCAGAAAGGAATTGTTGACGAGTGGGAGCTGGCTGCGAATGAGCTGCGTGAGGTCGGGATGCAACTTCAGTCCACGTTGTTGCGCATAAAGAAAAACGCGCATCAGCCGTTTAGGGCGGTCACGGAAAACGTGCTGATTAAGCGGATGAATTTCTCCATCGAGAACTTTGAAACCGTCGATGATTTGCTGACGCATCTTCTGCGTTTGCGTTTGCAACATCCGGCGAAACGACGGTAAAAAACGTTGATTGGGGAGCAGCGCCAGCCGTTGTTCGACCGTGCGGGTGATTAAATCAATGTTGCGCGTGTGGGTATAAAAATCCCGCATGAACTGTTCGATCCGTTTGCTGGCGGAACGATCGCGATAGCCCAGGTTATGAGCGATGGAGGGCTGAATGCTTTTGCCCAAAATATCGACTGGCCGACCCACGAAATAATGCACTTCGTTGCGGACGCGCAGCAGGAAATCATAGGCGGCCTCAAGTTGTTTGCGCTCGCTCGCGCTGATCATTTCCTTTTCTTGCAACTCGCTGAGTGAACGAGTGCGATATTTGAAAAACGCCATCCAGATCAGGTTTTGATAATCGCGAAGACCGCCGCAGCCATTTTTAATATTCGGCTCTTGCATGAAAGCGGAATTGCCAAATTTCGCGCGGCGCGCCGCTTGATCTTGTACGCGGGCAGTGATGTATTCCCCTTCGTGGCCGGAGACACATTTCGACAAAACTACTTTTTCAAATTTATCAAACAGAGTCTGGCTTCCAGTGATGAGCCGCGCTTCGATGAGCGATGTTTTCGATTGCATGTCGCTGTTAGCCACTTTCACGCAATCGTCAATGCTGCGAACAGAATGCCCGACTTTCAGCCCGATGTCCCAAAGGGTGTAGAGCAAACCATCGGTCACCGCAGTCAAAGTCGGATGGACTTTTCCGCGCGAAACCAAATCGCCTTCGTGAAGAAACATGATGTCAATATCACTGTGCGGATTGAGTTCGCCTCGTCCATAACCGCCAATCGCGACCAGCGCGAGCGCGGGGACTTTTGTCGGAGTTGGCTGTAGTAAATGGGTGACCGCTTCTAAAATGTACCGCAAAGAAACGTCCAGAATGACGGAGCGGGCCTGGCAGACCTCCAGACCGCTGCCCCCAGCGCGGTGGAGAATTTTTAGCCGGTGCGTTTCAACCTTGAGGAAATTTTTGTAGCGCGCCAATTCTTCCGAAGGCTGGCGACCTTCCGGTAAAATCAATCGGCCCGCGGCATTGGTTTCAATTTTTTCCAACAAAGTTGGCATTCGTTTGGGAACTTAGCGGCTGGAATAAGTTGACGCAAGGAGCGTGCTTGACCGGTAGTGACCTGATTTGCGGGAGCGCGGTTGTATCACTGATCAACCGCAGCCTGTTCACCGCGCTGCGGTTGGTCGAGGATGACACAGTCTGCTCCGTAAACTTCAAAATCAGGACACCGTCGCTTACCTCACAGAGAAATCTCGCAACCTTGTGGGGCATCCGGTTTTAACTACAATATCCATTGTAATGGCGACTGAGATTGAACCGGATGCTGCATTGATGCTGCGCGTTAAAGGCGGCGACATGCGTGCATTTGAGGAATTGGTCGAGAAATATAAGCAGCCTGTGATGAATGTGATTTTCCGCACGTTACGCGACCAGGTTGAAGCGGAAGACCTTGCGCAAAATGTGTTTGTGCAGGTTTTTAAATCGGCGCATCGCTATCAGGTCACGGCAAAATTTTCCACATGGCTTTTCACGATCGCGCGGAATCTTTGTCTGAATGAGATCCGACGCCGTTCGCGGCATCCGGCCGAATCGCTCGAAAACTCACAAACCGAAAGCGATGATCATTCCGCGCGGCAATTTGAAGATATAAAAGCGTTTTCTCCGACCGAAAATCTTCTGCAAGCCGAGTTGGAAAACAAGGTGCAGCTTGCGCTTGACGGATTGCCGGAAAACCAACGCACGGCACTATTACTTTGTCGCCAGGAGGAATTGTCCTACGACGACATTTCCGAGGTGCTGGGCTGCTCGCTTTCCGCCACTAAATCGTTGATTCATCGCGCTCGCGAAACCTTGAAATTGAAACTCAAGCCTTATTTGCACAGTGGTGCATGGAAAGAAGCGGAAAAATGAGAGCAACTTTGTTGAATAAACGGGTATTAACCTGAGAGGAACAATGAACCAGATCGAGTTTGAAAAAATGAAACTGGCAAGCTGGCAGCGGAGGCTGACGGAGCAAGAAAACTCCGCGATCGAGGCGCATTTTGCCGCACATCCCGAGACGCGAACCGATTGGGACGAGGAATTTGCTTTGGCCCAGACGTTGCGAAATGTGCCGGAAGTCCCGGTCTCCAGCAATTTTACCGCACTGGTTTTACGGGTGGTTGAGCGGGAAAGCGCCCAGCCCCTTCATGATTCTCTTACACTTTACGACTGGCTCAAGCGGCATTGGCTCCGTTCGACTGCTCTTGCCAGCCTGTTGGTTTGCGGCGGGTTTATTTCTGCGCAGCAATATCGCTCCGTTCAGCGGATGAATATGGCTCAAGGTGTTTCCGCTGTTTCGCAAGCCGCAGCTTTTCCGCATCAGTGGCTTGAGGATTTTGACGCGATCAACCGTTTCGAACAACCGCCGGTGGATAACGAGCTTCTCGCCGCATTGCGATGACTTCATGCGCACCCGGCTGAATATCCTGGTTTTTTTGAGTTGCCTGATTTGCGGAATTGTGGGCGCGCACATCGTCGTATGTCGGGCTGATGACAATTTAAAATTGCAGCCAAAACAGGTCGCGCCGTCCGCCCCGCCGATGCCGCAAGCACCAATTGATTTTTTCCGCTTGCTGCTTTCATTGTCGCCCGCGGAACGAGGGAAGTTATTGGGGGAAAGGTCGCTTGCGCCCGAACAAAGGCAGATTCTGCTTGCGAAAATCAAAGAATACGAAGCGATGACGCCGGAACAGCGCGAACTCCGACTCGGTGTGACCGAGCTTAGTTCATATTTGGTGCCACTGATGAATGCCGCTCTGAACGACCGGCATGAACATCTGCAAAGAATTCCAGAGGAAAAACGGAAACTCGTCGAGGAGCGGCTGCGGCATTGGGATGAGTTGTCACCGGTTCAGCAAAAAGAATTTTTGGAAAACAAAATGGCCGTTCAATACTTTTTACGTTTGCAATCCAGCACGCCGGAAGAGAAAGCAACTTATCTTGAAACCATTTCGGCTGAGCGTCGCGAAAAACTCGAAAGCGACCTGGCGCGCTGGCTCGCTTTGCCAAGCGAAAAACGGGAACACATGTGTGAAGGTTTTCAGCAATTCTTCGATCTCAATCCCTCCGAAAAGGAAAAGACGCTGGGCAAACTTTCGGAAGCAGAACGAGCGCAAATGGAAACAACCTTGCGGACATTCCAGGCATTGCCAGCGAACCAGCGGAAGCAGTGCATCGAATCATTCGGGAAAATTTCCAGCATGAGCCGGAATGAGCGGAATCAATTTCTCAGAAAAGCCGAACGGTGGCAGGAAATGACACCCGCCGAACGGAAATCGTGGCGTGAATTAGTCCACAAACTTCCGGAATTGCCGCCGCTGCCGCCCGGTCTGAAATTCATGCCATCGCTCCCCAGTCCCCAAATGGCCACAAACTCTCCGCGTTGATCCGAGCAATCGAAGCTTGGCAGCGCATAAACTTTTTTTAGAATAGGAAGGTGATCGGTATTTTAAGGTTTATTGGATTGCTCAATGCTGCGGTTTGGCTGGGTGCCTCAGTTTCATTTACGATTGCCCTGGGACCGGCTTTCTTTACCCCGGAGATGAAGGCGCTGATCCCACCACCTTGGAACGGAGCAGCCGCACAACTTGTGATCGAGCGCTATTTTATTTTACTGAATTGCTGCGGAGGCATCGCCTTGATCCACTGGATCGTGGAAAAGCTTTATCTCGGAAGAATGAGCGAGCGTTTCATTTTTGTTCTGCTCACGGTGACGATTTCCCTTGGCTTGATTGGCGGTTTTTGGTTGCAGCCAAAATTGAAGGATCTGCATCGCAAGAAATATGACACGCACTCTACCGCGGAGATCCGCGCTATTGCGGATCGCTCCTTCAAGATGTGGCACGGCGTATCGCAGACGATGAATTTGTTGGTGATGGGAGGATTACTGATTTATTTGTGGCGAATCGGGAATCCAGCGGACGGAACTCGTTTTGTCAGCACGCAAAAGTTCAGGACTTGAGCATTCAGAATTTGACAAATACTCATTCCTGTCGAACCAGTAATTAGAGATGGTTTTATCCCTTAAGTAGGAAAAGTATGATTTCAAACGAACGTCCATCGCCATACGGTAATCGGCCTTACAATTCCGGCTACAACGCGGGTCCGCCAAGACCCCCGGTAAATGAGGACACACTCAAGACCGAACAGGTCCAGATCGAGCGCAAGATGTTTATTTTCACATTGAAGGAGAATCCGCGCGGACGCTTTCTGCGGATTACGGAAGATGTGAATGGACGGCGCGACAACGTAATCATTCCTTCAACCGGCTTGGAAGAATTTAAAAAAATTTTGGACGACATGGTCAAGGCGAGTATCGAAATTCCGCCGCCCAAACCCGCGCCGTAAAACATCGTTGTTACTTAGTTTTTTTTGCCAGCGCTCGTGGCTTTGGAGTTTTTAATTTCGGCGCGTCGCCCCAAAGACCTTCAAGATCGTATTTTTCCCGGGCCTCTTTGCGCATCACATGGACAATCACGTCGAAAAAATCGAGGACCTGCCAGGAAGCTTGAAAATCACCATCAATCGCGCGAGGCTGCAAATCAAATTCATCACGCAATCTTTCCGTAATCTCGTTCATGATGGCTCGCAAATGCGGTTCGCTCGATCCCGTAGCAATAACGAAATAATCGGTGATGGAGGAGAGTTTTCCGACATCAAGGATGGTAACCTCTTCCGCTTTTCGGTTTTCGGCCAATTCCCGGCAGAGTAGTGCCAATTTCTTTGAATCCATTGACCGGAAAATAACTTAACAACCTCAAAGATAAAGCCGATTGTTGCGAATGGACTCCGCTACTGCGCCAGGAACGAGATGTTCAATGGGCAAACCCGCTTTGACTCGCGCGCGAATTTGCGAGGACGAAACACCCAGTGGGAACCCCCCCAGGAATTCTCCCCGGAATGGTAATGGAATTTCCACCTTCAGCTCGCCCGGCCTTGGAATGATTAAAAATTCGACGAGTTTTGCCAATTGATTTGCCTCGCGCCATTTTGGCAACTGCGCAACGTGGTCGGCGCCAATCAGATAAAATAACTTTGCGTTCGGGAAGCGCCGGGCGTAGTCGCGCACGGTGTCGATGGTGTAAGAAACGCCGCCACGGTTGATTTCCAGTTCATCAACTTCCGCTCGCGAATTACCCGCGAGCGCCAGGCGAAGCATCTTGGTGCGTTCAGCCGCCAGCGTAGGTTTTGCGTCGGGTTTGAAAGGCGATTGCGCCGCAGGAATAAAGAAAATCCTGGCCAAATTTAATTCTTCCCGTGCTGCTTGCGCCACGAGCAAATGGCCAAGATGAACCGGGTCAAATGAGCCGCCGTATAAACCAATTCGTTCCATGTTGGTTAAAAAATTTTAACAACAGCGGTTCACGCTGCCATTGAATCGTCGTTCTGTTTCCTGCACGTAACTTTTTTCAAGTGACGTCTTCGCCGACTCAGAAGGATCGGATTGCACATCTGTGTGGTGTTGGTGTTCGGCACAACCTGTTGATTGGTCGGCGATGCGGGCTCGTTCCACAGCGGCTTCTCCTGAAAGTTCTTTGGCCAGTGTAAACGCGAGAGCAATCGTGGAGAAAATATGGGTCGGTTTCGATTCAACAACTGCGTAGTCCGGCAACCAGACTGGTTCAGATTCGTGCAGTGAAGCCAAACGCTTTCGCGCCAGAAGTAAAATCCATTCGCGCAAACTCAGCGCCACAATCAAAACAACCATCGAAAGGAAAACTCCCGTGACGACCGCATCGAGCAGAAGGTTGAAGTGCAACACGCGATTGTTACGCAGTGCTTTTTGCGCAGCGGCAAGAGTCGAGGAATCTGCAAGAGGTTTCGCTGCGTCGATTGCCTCATGTAGTTTCGGCAATTTGGAATCCAAAACTTTTGCCGCAGCCAGAAAACCGATTCGCTCGTCGGCACTAAATATTTTTTGCCCGCCGGCTGTTCCAGTCACCGCGAGAAGCCAGATCAGAGGAACGAGAGTAATAAAAGCAAACGCTGGATGTTTTTTTTGGGTTGATATTACGGCGCCGACCGGCGCGAGCGCCATTTTCAAAATGATCGTGGTCGCAAGGCACAGCGCAATGGCCGCAAGAAGCTGGTTGGCAATTCCGAACAGGGGCCACAACGAATTAATTCCGCCGAGCGGATCTTTGACGCCTTGAATTAAAAAATATCCCCACGCACTGACGATCAGGATGCTGGCGAACCACGTTGCGGCGGAATTTTTCGTTTCACCCAATGGTTTCCAAACGTGGCCCAGTAAATCCTGGAGTAAATATCTTCCAACTCGTGTTCCGGCATCGAGCGTTGTCAAAATGAACAGCGCCTCGAACATGATGGCAAAATGATACCAAAGATCGAGGCCACGGCCGTTGACGACTTTTGAAAAAATGTTTGCCATGCCGACAGCCAGAGTTGATGCGCCACCGGTTCTTCCGAATAAAGTTTTCTCGCCGAGATCAGCCGCAAGTGTATCCATTTGTTCGGTTGTGACCGGGAATCCTAGCGCAGAAACTTTCGCGACGGTTTCAGCCGGTTCGCCTTTGACGTTGATGCTGAAATAAACTCCGGGATCAAGCGTGCAGGCCGCGATTAAAGCCATAATGGCAACGAGCGATTCCAAACACATCGCACCGTAGCCGATGGAACGGGCATAGCTTTCGCGCGTGATGATTTTAGGTGTCGTGCCGCTCGCGATGAGCGTGTGAAAACCGGAAATGGCGCCGCACGCAATCGTGATAAAACAAAATGGGAAAAGTTTTCCCGCAACCACCAAACCGGAGCCGTCGATGAATTTACTGACCGCAGGCATTTGCAATTTTGGAAGCACGAGAAAAATTCCGACGGCGAGCGCGAAAATTGTTCCGAGCTTCATAAATGTGCTCAGATAATCGCGCGGCGCGAGCAATAGCCAAACAGGAAGTACGCTTGCGGCCAGTCCATAAAGAATGATCGACCAAGCCAAAGGCAGCGCACCGATTGTAAACCATTTTGCAAGGCTCGGAATTTCGTGGAAAAATTTTCCGCCCCACACCGCCAGCAGCAGCAGAACCACTCCAATGGCGGAGGCTTCCATCACCTTTCCAACACGCCAGTAACGAAGATAGCCGCCCATGAACATCGCAATCGGAATCGTTGCGCCGACGGTGAAAATTCCCCACGGACTTTCCGCTAGTGCTTTCACCACCACCAGCGCGAGGACAGCCAGCAGGATGATCATGATCGCGAGGATGGCGAACATCGCGACGTAGCCAGCGGGATTGTTCAACTCTTCTTTGACCATTTGCCCAAGAGATTTTCCATTGCGCCGCATCGAGCAAAATAAAATCACGAAATCCTGCACCGCACCGCCCAGCACGACGCCGATCAGAATCCAGAGTGTGCTTGGCAGGTAACCAAATTGCGCGGCGAGCACGGGACCAACCAGCGGCCCAGGGCCGGAAATCGCGGCAAAGTGATGGCCAAAGACAATCCACTTGTTGGTTTTGACAAAATCTTTTCCATCGTCGTGAACTTCGCAAGGCGTGGCGCGGCGGTCGTTGAGCACGAGGACGCGTGTCGCAATCCATTTTGAATAAAAACGGAAGCCAATCGCGTAAGTGCAAAGCGCTGCCGTAAGAATGAAAATGGAGTTGAGTTGTTCGCCGCGTTTGAAAGCGATCACGGCGTAAGCCCATGCGCCGAGCACCGCAATCACAAACCACAATACTGGAGCAAATGTTTTTTTCATCAGGGCCGGTGCATCATACGAAAGGAGTTTTCCGATTCAACTACCAACCAAACTGAACTCTGGAAAGTCCAATCCCGCACACGGGACCGGAAGCTGGCTCCAACCCGCACCTTTCATACTGATCCAGGGCTTGTGGTGCGCTCCGACAAAGCGCGCCGAAGAAAATTACAAAACAATTTCCGTTCCGACGCCGACATCGGTAAAAATTTCCAGCAGCACGGAATGTTGGATGCGACCATCGACAAACGAAACTTTCTCCACACCGGCTGTAATCGCCGCGACTGCACTGTCCACTTTGGGAATCATTCCTTTGTCGATCACGCCGGATTTTTTCATGTCGCCTACTTCATTGATTTGCAGATGTGAAATCACGGTTGAAGGATCTTTCAGATCGCGCATCAAGCCTGGGACATCACTCATGAAAACGAGGCGTTTGGCTTTCAGCGCGATGGCAACTTGCGCTGCGGCAATATCCGCGTTGCAGTTGTAAACTTTTCCGTCTTCGCCGAGCGCGGTTGGACTAATTACCGGCGTGATGCCTTGTTTGATGCAGGCGAGCAACGGTGCGGTGTTCACTTTGAAAACTTCGCCGACGTAACCGATGTCGAGTGGTTGGCCCTGCGCATCTCTCAAAAATATTTTACGGCATTTGAAAATCTCAGTCCCGGTGAAACCTCTGGCCGCGCCGCCGAGCGAATTGATCGTCGCGACAATCTCTGGATTGATTTCAGAAGAAAGAACGTCATCCACAATCTTGACCGTCGCCTCATCGGTCACACGCTGGCCTTGAATGAAATTCGCTTTCAATCCCGCCGCTTCCATGGCGCGAGTAATTGCCTTGCCGCCGCCGTGAACCACCACTGGATTAATTTCTACGGCCTCAAGAAAAACAATGTCCCGCGCCACGCCATTGCGAACTGCGGCGTCCGGCGAATCCATGAAACTCCCGCCGTATTTTACGACAAATATTTCGCCGCTGAACTTCTGGATGTAAGGCAACGCTTCGAGCAGCGTCGCAGCTTTGGAGATGAGGTCTTGCATGAATTAAATAAAAAACGAAGCTGGGTTTGCGCGCCAGTTTTGCGCGCCGTAAATAACACGTAATATTTCAATCTCATTTCGCAAACCGCGATAAAAAACCAACCAGCGATTGAAAGGTGGCGGCAGGACGCTAAAGCGAACCCCGGCGAGGCGGCAATGTTTCAACCGCGCTATCGGGCCGGATTCGGGAAATTTCGCCAATCGGTCGAACGCTTTGAACGTTGCGTCCAAAAAACACCGTGCTGCTTTCGGATTGTCCGCAAAAATCCAGCGCGCGCCTTCCACCAGGTCATGGTCGGCTTTCGGCTTGGTGCGATAGCCGCTCATTTCACTTTCAGCGCCTGATGATAAATGCGTTTCTTACGCTCATCCGTCATCCGCACGCTCTCGCCGCTGTCCAATCCTACCAGCAACAGCTCTTCCAAATCTTCACGCCCATTCACCGAACACCCGCGAGGTCCGGCGTTGCGTTCGAGCGCATCGGCCAGACGCAACGAATGGCGGATCACTTCACCTTCGTTGGCGAACTGTCCCGTGGCGATCTGTCGCTGGACGATGCGCTTATAATAGGGAGTCAATGTTTGGCTCATACGGAAGAAATTTCTATCTATCGCCAATTGGAGTCAAGCGTCCGAAGCGGACTCGTAATTCA
>JBKJOA010000030.1:0-2964 GCA_046593365.1 Limisphaerales bacterium | reverse complement strand
CTTGGGCGAACGATACGATCACTTTCTCATACGATGAACTCCAGCGAGTGATAGGCCGGGGGATTAACAACGCGGCGATCCGCCGAACCTTCGATTCAGGTGGGCGCGTTACGCAATTAACCAACGTCCTCGGCGTCTTCAATCTCACATGGACACTAGGTAGCGAACGATTGAGTGGAATAGTTTATCCCAATGGCCAGACTACTGAATATGCTTACCATCCAAACTTACGTGATCGATTGCTCCAACGAATCACTCATCGGTTGCCAGGCAACGCTGTCCTTTCAGAATTTACCTATGGTCAGAACTTGCAGGCGCAGGTGACGAACTGGACACAACT
This sequence comes from Limisphaerales bacterium, assembly GCA_046593365.1. Lineage (GTDB taxonomy): Bacteria > Verrucomicrobiota > Verrucomicrobiia > Limisphaerales > CANJXF01 > CANJXF01. Next base: position 2,624 of record JBKJOA010000030.1, on the reverse strand, counting down.
TCAGGGCGGCACTTTGCAGACGTGGGCACCCACTAACGACGCAGCAGATCGCTTGATTGGGATGGCGGTATCCCAGGGAGGCGCACCACTCCAAACCTTCAGTTATACTTACGATGATGCTGATAATCGAACGAGTGAGCAGAGTAATAGCGTTCAACGCCTGTTCTATAACAATCCTCTGAACCAGATCACTTCCAGCAGCAACAGCGTTCAGGGCAATGTGGTTTATGAATGGGATGCGGAACATCGGTTGGTGGCGATCAGCAACGGGACGCATCGGACGGAGTTTAGTTACGATGGCTTTAGTCGGCGAACAGGTGTCATCGAAAAGGAGAACGGATCCGTGACGAGTAGCAAAAGATATTTGTGGAGCGGCACTGATTTAGCCGAAGAACGGGATGCGACAGGGGCGACGGTGCTTAAACAATTTTTTGTTCAAGGTGTGCGGGCGCAAGCTGGCAGTGACCTGCCGACAGGAAACTACTTCTTCACTCGCGATCATCTCCGGTCGGTTCGTGAGATGACCGACGCCACGGGACTGGTCCGCGCCCGTTACGCCTACGATCCATTTGGGCGGCGCACCCGCACCGCCGGAGACTTGAACTCTGATTTTGGATTTGCGGGATATTCCGTCCACGCTCCAAGTGGTTTGCATTTGGCCATGTATCGAGCATACGACAATGGCGTGGGACGGTGGCTTAATCGCGATCCGCTTGGCGAGGAGGGAGGCGTAAATCTTTATGCCTACGTCTTAAACAATCCGGTGAACTTGATTGATCCATTGGGCTTAAAAACTCCGAGTTCTTTTGCTGGATGGGTAGGACTCGGTAAAGATCTGGCGGGCGGCTTCATAGATACCACGTTTAGTTTGCTTGAGCCATCAATTACTGACAAGGGAAAGGGAGGCCTGTGTTACGGTCCTGCCTGCCTGGGCAAGGACGGCAAACCTCAAGTCTCGGTTTCTGCCGAAGCGGCTGTTACCATAAATGGAGAAAAGGTTGTTCAAGCGGACGGCGAGGCGTGCGTCGGAGTCAAGACAACCGGAACCGCCAGAGATCCAATCTTTGAATATAAGGTAAAACTTGAGCTGAAGATTCTTAAATTCTTCAAAAAAGATGTGGTCGATATTAAGGGGGACTTTGGTCAGGTCACGAGCTACAAGGGGGAAAACACGCAAATAAATAAGGCTAACAACATCAATAGCTCTGGAGAGGTTCTCGAATGATGCCAAAATTTATCGCAAGCAATTCGCCTCCCACGTTTCACGATCGCTGCTGTATTTTGCGTTTGCTGCAATGTTTTTGTTTATTTCTCTTTTCCATCGCAGCCTCTGCTCAAACGGCGCAATTGAAATACGACGCTTCCGGGAGCCTCACCAGCATCGGCGTTCCAGTTGGAGCAGCGCCTGTTCTTTCAGGCCCGCAGAATGTTTTATCTGCGGTGGGTGGTTCAGCGGCCCTTACGGTCTCGGCAAATGGTAATCCACCACTAACTTATCAATGGTTCTTCAACAGCAATGTTGTGAGCAGTGCGACTGGAAGCTCGCTCCTTCTAACAAATCTTTCCCTCACTAACTTTGGATATTATCACGCGGTGGTTGGGAATGCCTCTGGTTCCACGACAAGCTCCATCGCGCGGCTCGAACTCGACGCCGATGGCGACGGGCTATCGGACTCTTGGGAGATCACCTATTTCGGCAGCATCACCAATCAGAGCGGTGCGTTTGATCGAGACAACGACGGAGTTTCCAACCAAGCCGAGTTTCGCGAGGGAACGAACCCGACGAACGCGACTTCGCTGTTACCGCGCTTGACCGTAACGGCCTATTGGTGCTCTGTGGCAATTAATCCGTTGCTGGAAAAATACACGAATGGCCAAGTCGTTTTTCTCACGGCCACACCCGACGCGGGACAAACATTTATCCTGTGGACGGGCGCGACCAACTCCACCTCCACGGTTGTATCCGTTACCATGACGACCAACCGGAGTGTGACGGCGCAGGCTGGCCTGCCTTTGGCGGTTAGTTTGGATATTACCAACGGCGTGAATACTGGCGGAGATGTAGCGTGGTTTGGTCAGTCCGCCGATACGAAGGATGGCGTTGACGCTGTGCGTAGCGGCCGCATCGGGCACAATCAAGTTTCGTGGACCCAGATTACCAACAGCATGACTGGAGAAGGAACGGTGTCATTCTGGTGGAAAGTCGCCTCACAGGATAACTTGGATTACCTCAGATTTTTGATTAACGGCACCCAGAAACCGGGTCAGGTTGCCGGTTCTACGAATTGGCATCAAAAAACTTATTATCTGACGTCAGGCGTGCAGACAGTTCGTTTTGAATATATCAAAAATCAGAACGATGGCTCTCAGAGTGATGGAATATCACTAAATAGTTTTGGTAGCACCAATGCTTTTGCCTCGGGTCCCTATCCCGGAATTGCCCCCGCAGACGCCGGGTGGGTTGACCAGCTCGTCTTTGAAGTGTACGCGGATCCACTGCGCGATACCGACGGCGATGGGATGGCTGACTTGTGGGAGTACCGATTTTTTTATTTGCTCGACCAGACAGCCGCCGCCGATCCGGACAATGATGGAATCAGCAATTTGGACGAGTACCTCGAAGG
>JBKJOA010000446.1:0-5056 GCA_046593365.1 Limisphaerales bacterium | reverse complement strand
TCTTTGGTCACCGCTTCCACCTGAAGCGTGCGCTCTTCCAGCGCCCGACGCAGATCTTCCGTTTCGGTTTGTTTTATAGTCTTTTGGCTCATAGGCACATCGGCTTCAACTGTTGCTCATAATACTTGGAAGTAAAGGAACTGAAAACACTTAACCGTTGAATGTCTCAACGCCGGAAAAATAAAATAGTGGCGCTTCCTTTCAACTCTTTCTTCCCCAGAATTTTAATTTTTATTAAAGTGTTTTACGCGTCTAAAAGGGAACTGCGGAAGAAGCCCATTTTAACAGATCACGCTTCCGAACCTAAAATCGTGACGAGTCGGCTCAATGAGCAAGGTTAGGATGCATGCCCTCTCATTAAAAGGTTTACCTGAGGATTATCACGCCTTGAGGAATGGAGCCAGTTGTCGGAGTCGAACCGACGACCGACGGTTTACAAAACCGTTGCTCTACCACTGAGCTAAACTGGCATCACCAATGTTTAAAGAATTTCTGTAGTTGTTGCAATTCGCAGGATATCCGCACCTACCATCGCTTCAATCCCGCTTGATTGGGAAAAACCCATTATCAAATTGGGCGCGTTATCAACCGTCAGGCACATACACTATTCGGGCAAAGGTTCATGGCAAGTTGATTCGTGAAAGTTCTGGAAACAGATGTTCAATCCGTTGCCGTTTCATTTTGCATTTGAGTTTTGGTAATCAGCCACAAAAAGTTTGCAGGAAATGGCCGCGAACGGCCCTGACCTACAAACTTTGCGCGAAATTAAAGTTGGGGAAAACGGACTAGAGACTCTTCCGGCCTGCGGCCTTGATCTTGGCCCATCTGGCTTTGGCCATTGCTGAGAGCTTTGCTTTGGCAGCGGCACTCATGGGGATGCCCTTCTTGACCGGGGCTGCTTTTGCAGGTGCCTTGGACCTGGCAGTTGGGGCTGCTTTAGCTGGTGCATTGTTGCCAGCTCTAATCTTGGCCCAACGTGCCTTTCCCATTGCCGAGAGCCGAGCCTTAGCCGCGGCTGACATACCTGAGGGTTTAGCCGCAGGCTTCGGTGCTGAAGGTGTGGATCCGAGCACAGCAGAGAGTGCACTCTGTAGCTTGGCGATTTGCTCTTTGAGCTGAACCGCTTGCTTAAGTTGGGACAACGATAAATCCGATATATTATTTGCCATAGGGCGTGACAATAGGTTTAACAAGGATAGGCGTCAATAGGAGAGTTGCATGCATCCGAAATTTCAATGGATCATCCTAACCTACCCACAACTCTCATCTTTTCAGACAATCTTTGATTACAATCATAGCGGCGCGACGGACCATACCATTATCATGTCAGGCTCTGTGTCCTCCTTGCAACTTGCTGACCAACCAGGCTGTGCTGAGCGTCACAAATGTGCCGATGAGGGTGAACCAGGGCCAAGCCACCTTCGCGAAGACTGGTTCACCCAAGGTGGAGGTGCCGGTTTGCCATTTAACAAAAAAGTGAACGCAACTCATTACAAGAATCGAAGCAGTCATGCCGCTGATGACAGCCAGGCTCCCGACCGTCTTCCGGCGAATTGCCAGAATAAGACTCCCAAGCAGTGCTCCACTGGTTACCCCGCGCAAAGCAAAGGAAAGATTTAAAACAGAATCCTGCGCCCTGCTGAGATAAGCCACCACTATCAGTGCCAAAGCCCAGAAGACGGTGGACCATCGACTGAACTGAAAATAAAACTTCTCCTCTCTACCTTTAAGGAAATTTTTTAGCAAATCCATGGTAGAGACAGAGGACAGAGAGGTGAGCGCTGAACTGATGGATGACATGGCGGCGGAGAGGATGGCGACAATCAAAAATCCTTTTACGACATGCGGAACTTCAGTGACCATAAAAATAGGGAAGATAAAATCGTTGGCTTTGATTCCAGGTTTGGGCTCTGGAAGAGGAATCTGCATCGGATGGGTTTGATAAAACACCCAGAGAAAAACGCCGCACAGAAGAAAAATAAGGAAGAGCGGAAAGATCAAGACCGCGCTGGTGATAAGTGCTCTCCTGCCATCCCGAACGCTTTTACAGGCCAAAACCCGTTGCACGATAAGTTGTTCAGCTCCATGCGTGGATAATACCACGAAGGTTCCTCCAATTATGCCCATCCAAATATTAAAAGGCAGGGACAATGAGAATGATCCATTAAACCAATGTAGTTTGCCGTGTTCATAGGCTTTGCTTAAGGAAGCACCAACTCCACCTTCAATTAAGGTTGGGATATAAAACAAAGTGAAAATTCCTCCCGCTAGAAAGAGGCAGAATTGCACCGCATCAGTCCAAATAACGGCTTTAACCCCTCCGAAAAAAGTATAAATGAGCGACAGAAATACGAAGAGAATGATCGAGCCAAGGATTGGGTCCCCGGTTCCAAGCCCGAGAATTTTATCATTCAGAATCAGCTTGACCGGAATTGACGCCACATAAACACGGACTCCAGCCGCCAATGTTTCCATAACCAGGAATATCCCCGCCGCCCATCGACGCGTTCCTACTCCGAAGGCTTGTTCGAGTAATTGGTAGGGCGAATAAATTTCGCCTTTCAGATAATGCGGCACCATCACGACAGCCAGAATGACGCGAGCAATGACGTATCCAAAAATTACTTGGATAAAGGATATGTTGTCGCCAAAGGCCATTGCGGGTACGCCGATGATGGTCAGCGCGCTGGTTTCTGCGGCGACAATCGACAAGCCTATGCCCAGCCATCCGATATTTTTGTTACCCAAAAAATAATCCCGTGTGCTTTTTTGTCCGCGTGCGGCCCACATTCCTATTCCGATGATCACGACGAGATAAACCACGATCACGATCCAGTCCGCTGTGTTGAGAAAAGTCATTTGAACGGAATAAATAAATCGCCCCACTCCTGTGAGGCGAGCAAAATCAATGTCATCTGGATTTTGAGATCCGAAAAAATCAATTGCCCTGCTCTATAGCCAATGAGTTGCGCTTCTAACTTTCCGCCGCAGTCACTGCCGACTGGTGTTTATTCTGGACAAATTTAGTTCGCGCATGAAATCTGAATTTATGCCCCAAACCCGTACATCGCCCGTGTCAACCGTGACTCGACCTTCCTACAAGTGGTGGGTGGTCGCGATGCTTTGGTTTGTTTGCTTTTTTAACTACGCGGATCGGCAAGCGATTTTTGCCATCTTCCCAAAGCTGAAGGAAGAGTTTGGTTTCGACAAAGTCCAGCTTGGCTTGATCGCTTCGGCGTTCATGTGGGTCTATGCCGGCGGCGCACCCTTCGCTGGGTTTATCTGTGATCGTTTTCCCCGTAAACATCTCATCCTCGGCGGCTGCCTTTTTTGGAGTTTTATCACGGTGACAACAGGGTGGTGCAGCAAGCTCTGGCATTTCGTGACGGTGCGCGCACTCGAAGGCTTTGGAGAGACATTTTATTTCCCCGCCAGCATGTCACTAACAAGCGATTACCATTCGGGACGGACGCGTTCCCGCGCGCTGGCGTTTCATCAATCCAGTGTTTACATCGGCACGATCATCGGCAGTTGGGCAGGAGCGTGGTTCGCCGAACGTCACGGCTGGCGCGTCGGGTTTTATTTTTTCGGTGGGATGGGAATGGTGCTGGCGCTGTGCCTCTACAAGTTTTTGCGTGAGCCAGCCCGTGGCGAAGCTGAAGCCGCGAGCGGAGAACTCGCTTCACCAAGCGTGGCAAGTGGTGAAAAACTTTCTGTCCACCAAACATTGCGTATCATTTTCCGTACTCCAACAGTGCCGTTGCTCATGCTCGCATTCCTCTCGGCAAATTTTGTGGCCACCATTTTCCTGGCCTGGACCCCAACCTTTCTGGTGGAGAAATTTCATTTCAAACTGACCAGCGCGGGGCTTTCTGGAACCGTGTATATTCACTTGGCTAGCGCGTGCAGCGTACCAGTGGCCGGCTGGCTGGCAGACAAGTTTGCACGCCGCATAATTGGCGGACGTATGTTGGTTCAAGCCATCGGATTGCTGCTCGGCGCGGTCTTCGTGTTTCTCGTCGGCAAGACTGAGAACATGACCACGTTGCTCATCTCAATGACCATGTTCGGTTTGTGCAAAGGCTTTTATGATTCCGGTATTTTCGCATCGCTGTTTGACAACGTTGAACCCCGCGCACGTGGCACGGCGGCTGGGATTATGAACACGGTGGGATGGGGCGGCGGCGCGCTGGGACCGGTGTTCGTTGGCCTGGCCTCGAAATACGGAAGTAAGCCCACCGAGGTGGAGAACATGAGCGACGCAATCGCTTGGGGAGGCGCGTTGTATCTCATAGGAGCAACTCTTCTCTTTGGCGCAATCATCTTAACCCGGCGGTCGTCCGATAAAGCCAGCAGAGCGTCACGTTGAGCAGAGACAATTAGCGCATAAACGCCTGCCATGATCGGCTGTATCTGTAGGAAACGCTTTAGACATGTTGCCCGGCCGCAAATCCCGAAGCCCAGGCCCATTGAAAATTATAACCGCCGAGCCAGCCTGTGACGTCCACCACTTCGCCGATGAAATAAAGCCCAGGCACCCGACGCGCTTCCATCGTCTTGGAGGAAAGTTCGCTGGTGTCGATTCCTCCCAGCGTCACTTCCGCTTTCGCATAACCCTCGTCGCCCGCAGGCTGAATTTCCCAAGAATGCAAACGCCGTGAAAGCTCCTCGATCTCGCGCGAAGTAAAACGATTCATGGGACGCGAAGGCATGTTTTGCGCACACCAGTATTGCACAAACCTTTGCGGCAACCATTGACCGAGGACGGTGGTTAATTCTTTCTTTTCAGAACGCTGTTTTTCCAAAAGTTGTTGAGCCGATTTGTCTGGGAAAAGATTGATGTGGAGCGATTCATTTTTCGCCAGATAATTTGAAATCTGCAAAATGGCCGGTCCGCTGAGACCGCGATGGGTGAAGAGAATGTTTTCACGAAATTGCGCAACGGTCACGGAGACTGTGACATCCAAAGAAACACCGCTTAACTCAGCGTATGATCTCTGTTCGTGGTCTGAGCAGGTTAAAGGCACTAGACCGGGGCGACGCGAAACCATTTTCA
>JBKJOA010000396.1:0-2845 GCA_046593365.1 Limisphaerales bacterium | reverse complement strand
CTGCCAACCTTTTTCTCATGCAGAAACCCGAGCAATTGCCGCCCAATCCCGAAACGCGATTTATCCGGTAACCAGCGTTCCCACTTTCTCGCCCAGCACGACCCGTTTCAAATTGTGCGGCTTGAATAAATCGAAAACGATGATCGGCATTTTGTTATCCATGCAGAGGGAAAACGCCGTCGAGTCCATCACCTTTAATTGTTTTTGCAACGCATCAAGGTAAGTGATCTGCGTAAAGCGTTTCGCATTGGAATTCTTTTTGGGATCTTTGTCGTAAATGCCATCGACCTTCGTCGCCTTTAAAATGACTTCCGCACCCATTTCATTCGCACGCAAGGCAGCGGCGGTGTCCGTGGAAAAATAAGGGTTGCCGGTTCCCGCTCCAAAGATGACGACGCGCCCTTTTTCCAAATGACGGACGGCGCGGCGGCGAATGAACGGTTCGGCCACCTGCCACATGGTAATCGCCGTTTGCACACGAGTTGCCACACCATCTTTTTCGAGCGCATCCTGCAACGCCAACGAATTGATGACCGTCGCGAGCATTCCCATGTAATCGCCCGTGGCGCGCTCGATGCCGCGTTCGCTTCCGGCCAGACCGCGAAAAATATTTCCGCCACCGATCACGATGACCATTTCGACACCGAGTTGGCGGACTTCGCCAATCTGCTGAGCCATGCTGCGCACCGCCTCTGGATTTATCCCAAGACCGGACTCGCCTCCGAGAGCTTCCCCACTGAGTTTGAGTAAGATACGACGATATTTTGGTTTGGCAGATTTTGTCATCGAGCGGGCGGTGTTCTAACAGCGCACGGTGCAATCGTCAACTGCCGCGGCTTCCGCGCTCGGGAAAAATAAATTTTACGTCTTTTGTTTTTAGCCATTCCTCCACCTGCATTCCCCATAAAAAAAACCGGAATTCGCGAGAAGTCCGGCTGCGTAAATAGTTGAAAAAATTATGCCGCTGGCGTTTCGCCCACCTGAAAACGAACGAAGCTGCGAATCACGACTTCATCGCCGAGTTGTTTCGCCACGCCATCGAGGTGCTCACGAACACTCACTTCAGAATTCTTTTTCACGAACCCTTGATCGAGCAGGCAGTAGGTCTGGTAAAATTTCTCCAGTTTACCTTCCACGATTTTCGCGATCGCCTGGGGCGGTTTACCCTTCACTTGTTCCAAAGCGATTTCTTTTTCCTTTGCAATCACGTTCGCATCCAGTTGTTCGCGTGATACGACAGAAGGATGCGCGGCGGCGATTTGTAAGGTGATGTCGCGCACCAATTGCTTAAAATCTTCCTGGACAACAGTCTCTTGTTTACCAGCGCCCACTTCCACCAACACACCCACTTTCGCGCCGGTGTGAATGTAAGCGGCCACTAATCCGTTACCGTTTACTTCAAGACGATGGAAGCGCGAAATCTTGATGTTCTCGCCAATCTTGCCCACTTGAGCGGTGCGGTCGGACTCCAAATCCATTCCCGGATTTGCCGCCAATTTTTTGGCAATATCCTCGCAGAAAGCGCGAAAGGTTTCGTTGCGGGCAACAAAATCGGTTTCGCAGTTGATCTCGACGATGACGCCGACTTTCGCGCCGGGTTGAATATGTTGAGCAATGACTCCTTCATTGGCGTCGCGAGTCGCTTTCTTCGCAGCGGAAGCCGCGCCCCGCTTGCGCAATAGATCGACCGCAACTTCCAGGTTCCCTTGAGCTTCGGTGAGTGCTTTCTTGCAATCCATCAAGCCTGCGTTCGTCATTTCGCGCAGCTTGCCAACTGATGCAGCAGTAATTTCAGCCATAATATTTTTTTGAGTAGATGAAAATAAAAGCGGAATGCCCAAGATGAATCCGGCATTCCGCTCAGAGGTTTGATTAAGCGGTGACAGCGGTCTCAACGGGAGCGGCTACAGGTTCCGGCGCTGGTGACGGAGCCGCCAGTTCAGCGGCAGCCGCAGCCGCTTCGGTTTTGCGGCGAGCGTGCTTGGAATCAAATTCGGCTTTGGCTTGAACAACCGTTTGCACAACCGTCGCCAAAATGACGCGGACAGAGCGAATCGCGTCGTCATTCGCAGGAATCGGATGATCAATGAGGTCAGGATTACAATTCGTATCGACAATTGCGACGATGGGGATTTTCAGTCGGCGCGCTTCCGCAATCGCATTGTGTTCGCGTTTGATATCCACGACGAACATGGCGGACGGGAATTTATCCATGACGCGGATACCATCCAAATTCTTGAACAGGCGGGCTGCTTCGCGGCGATAAACTGCTTGTTCCTGTTTGCCGTATTGGTTGATGCTGCCGTCGGCTTCCATCTTCTCGATTTGTTTCATGCGAGCGATGGATTTTTTAACTGTTTGAAAATTCGTCAACGTGCCACCGAGCCAGCGTTCGGTGATGTAAAGTTGCCCGCAGGACTTGGCGGATTCTTTGATTGCTTCCTGGGCTTGTTTCTTTGTGCCCACGAAAAGGATGTGGCCACCTTTGGTAACGGTCTGGTGCAAAAATTCGCAGGCGGCTTCGAGTTGCGAGAGAGTTTTACTGAGGTCGATGATATGAATGCCGTTGCGAGCATCAAAAATAAACGGTTTCATTTTTGGGTTCCAACGCTTTGTCTGGTGTCCGAAATGCACGCCAGCATCCAACAATTCTTTTACTCCAATACTGATCATATTTCCTTTTGTTAAAGACTCGGAGATTTTCCCTGAGCCATCCCGCGGAAAACGGGATTGATTTTGATGTTATTGTGGCTACCCACCTTCACACGAAGATAGAATTTGAAGCCGTTTACCCTCCAGAACCCAACGGTCCTGACGAAAGGGCCTTGCAAAGTATCAAAGTTCG
>JBKJOA010000212.1:0-8484 GCA_046593365.1 Limisphaerales bacterium | reverse complement strand
TTGACCGCACGTGTGACCGTGAATCGCTTCTGGCAGGAAATCTTCGGAGTGGGAATTGTCAGAACGACGGGCGATCTCGGTGTGAGTGGAGAAATGCCTTCGCACCCGGAGTTACTGGACTGGATGGCCGTGGACTTCCGCGAATCCGGTTGGGATGTAAAACGTTTCTACAAGCAGCTCGTTACTTCAGCGGTCTATCGACAGGCAGGAATCACTACGCCCGCAGCCCTGGCTAAAGATCCTTCCAACCTTTTGCTCTCGCGCGGTCCGCGTTTTCGAATGGATGCCGAAATGGTGCGGGACTACGCCCTCGCTGCCAGCGGATTATTGGTGGGAAAAATCGGTGGACCCAGCGTAAAGCCATATCAACCGGACGGAATTTGGGAAGCGGTCGCGATGCCTGGTAGTAACACACGCGATTACAAACGTGACACAGGAGAAGGCTTATATCGCCGCAGTCTTTACACATTTTGGAAACGCGCTGCACCGCCGGCCTCGATGGAAATTTTCAATGCGCCCAGCCGCGAGACTTGCACCGTTCGTCGGGAACGTTCCAACACACCGTTGCAAGCGCTCGCCACCCTTAACGATCCACAATTCGTCGAAGCGGCGCGAAACTTGGCGCAACGCGCGCTCAAGCAATGCGCACCAAAAGAAGAATCCCGCCTCGATTTTATGGCGCGAACCCTTTTGTCGCGGCCTTTGCAGCCTAATGAAAGCAAAGTCACCCGCAATGTATTGCGCGAATTATTGACTCATTATCAAGCTGAGCCTAAAGAGGCGGAAGCGTTGATCGCGGTGGGTGAATCAAAGCCCGACACTTCTTTGGAAAAATCCACTTTGGCCGCCTACACCATGGTTGCCAACCAGCTTATGAACCTGGACGAAGTTCTGAATAAATAGAGTGTTAACAGAACCCCGTTACGGGCCGATGGATCTGCTGCCCGCCGATACCGATGATTTCGGCATTTTCTTTCAAGATTGAAACAGCAAAAGCCTGATTGGAACCGTGGTCCTTCCGGGCTTAAATTTCGTTTTACAAGCGACATGTTTCCACCAGGAGGTGTTGCTGAAACGAAGAAAATTTTTATGAGAGCAATTTGGAAAGGTTCCATCAGTTTTGGGCTCGTTTCGATACCGATTGCGCTTTTTCCGGCAACGCGACGCGAGGATTTAAAATTCAGGCTCCTGCGCGCTTCCGACTTAAGCCCCGTCAACTACAAGCGCGTTGCGGAAGTTGACGGAAAAGAAGTTCCGTGGGAGCAAATCGTCAAAGGTTATGAGTATGAAAGAGACAAGTATGTCGTCCTGAAGGACGAAGATTTTGCTAGAGTTGATGTCGAGGCGACACAGACGGTGGACATCATTAACTTCGTTGAACTGGAAGAGGTTGATCCGGTGCTCTTCTATAAACCTTATTTCATGGAAGTGCAAAAAGGCGGAGATAAAAGTTACGGGTTATTGCGCGAAGCTTTGGCGAAGTCGGGCAAGATTGCGATTGCCAAAGTCGTCATAAAGACACGGCAACACCTGGCCGCGATTAAACCACAGAAGAAAGGATTGATGCTGGAATTGATGCATTTTCCTGATGAAATTTTGGACGCTTCAAAATTTCATTTGCCAGTGGCTAAGGAGTTTTCCAAACCGGAAATGGCGATGGCGAAACAACTAATCGACACGATGTCGAGCGAATGGAAGCCCGAAACGTATAAGGATGACTATCGGGAAACATTGGAAAAAATCGTGGAGGAAAAAATCGAGCGCGGTGACAAGAAGTCGGCGGCGGTGAAGAAAAAGAAGAAACCGTCGAACGTAATTGATTTGGTTTCAGTTCTGCAACAAAGCATCAAAGAAACCACTTCGCGCCGAAGTTCTGCCAAGTCAAAGTCAAAACGCGCTCGTAAAGTCGCATAAATAAATCTCGCACAGGACTTTTCATGGCTTTGCCACAGTATCGCAAGAAGCGAGATTTTAGCCCGAACTCATGAAACAAAAACTGCCGCCTTTAGTTCGATTACAAAAAGTGAGTGGTTAATCGTCGTCTCGAACTTTGGGTGAGTTCGATCAACTACTGCTCTTTTTCTTGTCTTTCTTTTTCTTTTCAGGAACAGACTCGGCGATGGCGAACAGAATACCGGCAAGATTTACCACGCTGGTAAGTTGTCCTTCCTCGACAATGTAATGCGGCTTGGCTCCGGGATACGGCTCGCCGCGTTCGCACTGACATTCCAATTCATGGCTGGCCGGAATGATTTTCACATGCAAAAGATCATCGCAAACCAGAGCAACTACTTTCCCGTCGGCATACAGCGCGTATTCGCCGAACATCGGCCGGGCAGAAAATCGTTCCAAGGGGCGAAGTTTTTGCAGCAGGAATTCAACGGTTTCTTTTTGTGTTGCCATAGGACGGACCTGGATGGATTGCCTGCTTTTATTTTCCGGGGAGACAGACAGTTCCTCCGCAACGATTGTCTGGCGCGGTGCTTCGCGCGCCGAAACCTACGCGCAATCCCACGAAGGCTGGTTGAAACATCATGGAATCTGAAGAACTAGCGGCGTTCGCGAATTGTCCACGAGAAGCGCAAGAGAAACAGGCCAAACCAGGACAAGCATGACACCGACTGCGACCAATCCTTTGAACAACACTGCGTATGATGATCGCCGAGCAGAATCGCGACGCTTCCCAGCGCACAGGCAACCATTCCAAAGACGATAGCGTGAGATTTGGATTTAAAGATCATAATGTTTGGTTCTGCTGGAGCGATTAGATCAGCACTGGGTAATCTCAATCATTGGCCGACAATAGCAAGCTCGTCGCGTCCAAGACTGGCGACTCATACGACAGAGGATTCCAAGAGCCATAAAGTGGAATGCGGCAAATGAAAAGGGGAAGATGGCGCATCCTCTGCAACGATTTCTAGCGTAGGCCTCCCGCCGACACCGGGGCGTAATCGCGCTTACGCTGGTTGAAACGAGATCAATAGTAGCCTGACCTTTGGCCCCTTAACGTGTTCGTGAAAAATCACCAGTGCTACGGACGGCTGGGCTATTCCCGGCTCACGTTGATTTTGGCAACGCCCTGCGTGGCTTCGAGTTGATCCACGTAATCGGCAATGGTATCCGCGCTTTGTTGTACGGCAACAGAGGTTCCATCGTGCAGTAAGAGCGTGCACCCGGTGGCGCGCGGGATGATGCGCGTGACGTAATGCATGTTCACAAAAAAATCCGGAGCGGTCGGTTCCGGGGTGTCGGCATGGGATAATTTAATAAATGACATAATTCTCCTTTGAACGAAAGAGTAGCACACTTCGCCGATACTCGCTGCCTTCTCGCCCCAATGCCTTCAGCAACCAAATGAAAACACCAAGGGCGATCCCTTGGCAACATCGTGCAATGTTGTCATTAAATATGGGGTGAACACTTATAGACTGTGCCCCCATTCCAGAGCCAGCATTTATGAATAGAGAAACCGTTAGGACGGTTCTACGAATAAACAAAAAAACGAAAGGAAACTTATGTTGTGGACCCTCTGTGTAATCTTAATAATTCTGTGGCTCCTCGGGCTGGTGACCAGCTATACGATGGGCGGCTTGATTCATATCCTGCTGGTCATCGCCATCATTATGGTGATCGTCAATCTCATTACAGGGCGACGCGGTCGGCCATAATTCCTGAGAAGGAGAAAGAGAAAGCGCTCAACTCTGGCCATACATAAAAATACTAATCGAAAGGCAACTATGAACAAAACTGTCTTTCTAGCCCTGCTCGTTGGCGGTGTCATTCTGCTGCTGGTTGGCATCATCGCCACCAACTCTTTTAGCTCCGACGTTTCCCGGTTCTTTACCGGATCGCCGACGGACAAAGCCGTCTGGATGCTTATCGGAGGCGTCGCCGCTGTCATCGTTGGCCTGACGGGAAAAATGCGTGGTTCGAAAGGTTAAACGACATGCCGCAGCAAAAGGTAGATCAATGGATGGAAAAGTTGCGGCATTTCCTGCGGCTGAACAAGATTCCGCCGTTGCCCCGCAAGATCATCGTATCAGTGGTCGGGGGGCTTCTCTTAATCGCGGGGATTATAATGATTGTGACGCCGGGGCCTGCGTTTGTGTTGATTCCAGTGGGCCTGCTTCTTCTCGCCAGTGAATTTAAGTGGGCGGAAAAATGGGCGCAAAAAGTTTTAAATTGGCTTCAACGCATCCGCGACAAGTGGCGCCAAAAGCGCAAAGCTCACAAATGAGGGATCTGATATGCCAGGCGTTTCCTCTGCCAAAGAGTGCCTGGTGGGAGACCGCCCCTGACACCGGCGACCAATCCTGCGAACTTTCGCTCTAATCTATTGGACAGCACAAAATCGGTGATCCGTTTGAGATTGAGAACTTTGAGGTCATATTACGAGCCAGCCTCACAATTCATATCTCGAACACTAAATCCGCTGCTTGCCACTCCGGGCTTTGGGTTTCCTGAAATGCGGCCATACCACCCACCACGTTTTGCACGCGTCTAAACCCATGCCGCTGTGGCGTTGTATCGACTACACATGGCGAAGGGAGTTTTGGACCTTGATTCAAAATAAACAGTCGAGTCTGATAGGGGTAATTTCTCACCCATTGACACCATTCTTTGAAACGGGGTCATCGGCGCATGGCTCGAAAAATCGCTCGCAGTTTTAACTGGAGCAGATATGTTCTACATGTGAATTCCAAGTCCGAATTGCATCCGCTGGTCCATGAGTATGTTCGCTATGAAACGCGCCGACAGTTTTTCGGTCGCGGTGCCAGTTTCATGGGGGCAGCCGCATTGGGAATGCTCGCGCCGCAATTGCTGCGGGGCGAAAGAAAAAAAGCTTTAGGTGGTGCGCAACCCAAGTTTATCGCGCCACATTTTGCGCCGAAAGCGAAACAGGTTATTTACCTCCACATGGTGGGCGGTCCAGCGCAGATGGATTTGTATGACTACAAGCCGGTTATGCAGGATTATTATGACAAGGACCTCCCGGAATCGATTAGAAAAGGTCAACGCCTGACGACGATGACCTCCGGACAAGCTCGCTTCCCCATTGCTCCGTCGAAATACAAATTCCAGCAGCATGGCAAAGCAGGGATGTGGGTGAGTGAATTACTGCCGTGGACTTCAAAGATGGTGGATGACATGTGCTTCGTCCGGTCGATGCATACCGAAGCGATCAATCACGAACCGGCTATTTGCTATATGCAAACCGGCAATCAGATTACGGGTCGGCCTTGTATCGGTTCCTGGGTTTCCTACGGCCTCGGTTCGTTGAATAAAGATTTGCCGACCTTTGTTGTCCTCGTGGCAAAGCCTTCCAATACGGAACAGGTCCAGGCGATCTCGGGTCGTCTTTGGTCGGCGGGTTATCTCTCGGGCGTACATGCGGGCGTTTCATTCCGGTCTGCGGGCGATCCGATTTTGTATATCAATAATCCGGCCGGAGTTTCCCCGGACGTTCGCCGCAAAACTTTGGATGGTTTGAAAGCGTTGAACGAAATGAATTTTCGCAAGGTGGGAGATCCCGAAACGCATACGCGCATCGAACAGTTCGAGCTTGCGTTCCGCATGCAGTCCAGCGTGCCGAACCTGACGGATACCTCGGGTGAACCCGATTCAACTTACCAACTCTACGGCGAGGAGGCGAAGAAGGCCGGATCGTTTGCGCAAAGCACTTTGCTGGCGCGGCGCATGGTGGAACGCGGAGTGCGGTTCGTGCAGATTTACCATAACAATTGGGACACGCATTCGAACGTCTCTGGCCGATTGCCGATGCAGTGTAAAGACGTTGACCAGGCTTGTTATGGATTAATTCAAGATCTCAAACAGCGCGGTTTGCTCGATTCGACCCTAGTTATTTGGGGTGGCGAATTTGGTCGTACAATTTATTCGCAAGGCGGTTTGACGAAGGACAATTATGGTCGCGATCATCATCCGCGCTGCTTCACGATGTGGATGGCTGGAGGAGGTTCAAAAGCGGGTTCTATTTACGGCGAGACCGACGATTTCTCCTACAACATCGTGCAGAACCCGGTTCACATTCACGATTTTCACGCGACTGTGTTGCAGTTGTTGGGGATCGATCACGAGCGCTTCAGCTTCCATCATCAAGGGTTGGATCAGCGTCTCACTGGGGTGGAACCTGCTCGGGTGATTCGCGAACTCATGGCATAACGGTTCCAACCTCAGGGCGGGAAACCAAAGGACAACTTCACTGCCGAGTATTCGGGATGCACTGCGCCATTCGAGGTGCGAATGATTAGCGGCGGCTCCGTCCAAACCGGGGTGCGCATCGGCTCGGGCAAATCTTGCGAGCGCATCATTCCGAATAAACCGAGCAGGGGACGTTCTCCCTCGCGCAGCACAATCGGGCGCGCACGGACAATGCTTAAACCAGCGGCCGCCGCCGCTTCTTTGACGCGGTTCTCTTGTTCGACTGGAGCAATTGGAAAAATGCAGACAAAAAATCCGCCTGGCTCAAGGTGGTTGGCCGCGGTCACGCAATAGTCTGCGATGGTCCCGCGCAATTCAAAACGGCAGGCAATTTTTTGCGGGTGATCTCCTTCCACGCCGCTGCCGAGCGGAAAGTAAGGCGGACTTCCCAGAACCAGATCGAAGCGTTCTCCAGCGCGCAAAACGTTTTCATGCCTGAAGTCGCCGCAGCGGATTTCATAACGTTCCTCCAATCCGTTCCAGCGGGCCGATTTTCGCGCCAGTCGTACGCTTTCCTCCTGGGCTTCCACCGTCACGAAGCGAACACCTTGCCAACGCCACGCTGCCATTAGCCCAACCGCGCCAATTCCGCTCCCCAAATCGAGCGCACTGCTCGCGGTTGGACACCAACTCGTTCCATACCAAGCCGTCAAAACGTCATCGGTCGAGAAGCGATGACCATTGGTCAGTTGAAAAATGCGAAAGTGTCCACTGATCGCGTCGAGCGTTTCGCCGGGTTCCACTTCAGGCCCGGCACCTCGCGCCCCGGGCGGAATCGGACCTGGTTTGGTCCATCCTTTAAAAACGGGTTTAGGTGGGGTCATGGCAAAGGAAGAAAGATTAAACCATTCACTGCCTTCAAGCATTGGTTTTGCACAGTCCTTAAACAATTTTGACCAATTGACCCATGCGGGCGGATTTGTAGCATGCTGCCAACAAAAACTGGCTGCGCAGCCCGGCTTGCGCGGAGTCCGCTGTGTCGCGTCCTTCGAGTAACGCCTGGCTAAAAGCTTCGATTTCAGCCTGATAAATGTTCACACGCTTTGGGGGGATTTTCCGACCGCCATCCTTCGAACGCAATTGCAATGCATCCCAGGATTTTTCGTCTTTTTCCAAATACGCCGTCATCTCTCCGCTGCTTTCCTGACCGATCGTTCCTTGTGCCAGGATGCTGCCGCGCGATCCGTAGAGTTCGAGTCGGTTTTTACTGCTGTCATCGGGAATACAAAAAAGCGTATCGACTGTCGCCAGCGCGCCATTTTTGAATCGGGTCATGACCACTGCGCTGTCTTCTGCTTCGTAGCGGTGCACCGTCTGATTGATCATGCAACTGAGCGCAGTGATTGGACCGAAAAACATTTCCAACAAATCCAGGCAATGGCCGGCAAGGTCAATCAACGCACCGCCTCCACCGAGTTTTGAAATTTGTCTCCACGCACCGCGACTTGGGGGATACCAGCAGGACAGTTGCGCACGAGCGAAAACCGGTTGGCCAATCATTCCTTCCTTGACCACCCGCAAAGCCGCTTGATGCTGACTGTGATACCGCATCATGAACGCGGTTCCGAGGTTGACCTTTGCCTTGGCGCAAACCGCAATCATCCGCCTGGCTTCATCTACGGACATACCAAGCGGTTTCTCGCAGAAAACATGTTTCCCTGCCGCCGCCGCCAGACGGGTCTGTTCGAGGTGGGCGTGATTGGGCGATGCAATATAAACCGCATCGATTTCGGAACTAAACAACTCTGCGAGACTGTTTGCCGCTTGCGCCCCGAATTGTTTGGCCACCACTGCGTTGTTCTTTTTGTTTCGAGAGTAAACGGCGACGAGTTCCGCGTTCTTCGCCGGCAAAATGCCTTCAGGAATAGTGCGCCGCGCTGCAATTCCCCCCGAACCAATGACGCCCCACCGGATTTTTCTTTTCATAAAATGCGAAAGCTACGGAGAAGCGAGTCGAATGGAATTGAATCCTGCGCGCGGCATGATGACGTTGGGAAAAACATAACTACGACCGACTGTGCCTCTGCGAAGTTTTCCGGTCAAGGCAGAGGTCCGCCTTTAGTGCCAGGCCTGTTCGTATTTCCGCGATTGGAACAAACTTTGGAATGAGGGAACGTTTTCCGAGGTTTTCCAAGGCTTGCCCTATTTCCATCATCCCGACAGAATCATCGAAATATGAAATCTTCGTTCGTAAAACTTCTCTGTGCTTTTGCTGCGGTCGCTCTTCAAGGAAACATCGCAAGCGCAGCCGATTTTCTGATCCAC
>JBKJOA010000388.1:0-3719 GCA_046593365.1 Limisphaerales bacterium | reverse complement strand
ATTGGTGTTGCTTTGGCTTTCCTGAATCCATTTGTCCACTTCCGCCTGGGCGGAATCATCTTGGGAAAGCAGTTTTAAATACTCCTGCTCGACCGGATCGTTTGTGTTCGGAATTTGCACCGAAAGGCCGGTTGTGTTCTCGACCAGATTGCTGACCGCCGCCGGTTGATTCGTAGAAACCAACGCGCTGAGGAGGCCGACCAATAGTGTGCTCACGTCAGGAAAGTAGCGCAACACGCACTCTCAGTCGAGTGCCCACGTGAGAATAAACAAGCGGCCAGAACAGCTCTACATCATCTTCAACAACGTGTCTGCCATTTCACTTGGTGTGACGGCAATACCAATTCCCGCGTCTTTGAATGCGGCAATTTTTGCGGCAGCGGTTCCTTTGCCGCCGCTCACAATCGCTCCGGCGTGTCCCATGCGGCGACCAGGAGGCGCGGTTGCCCCAGCGATAAATCCTGCGACCGGTTTTTTGCAATTTGATTTGATCCATTCCGCCGCTTCCTCTTCCGCGCTGCCGCCGATTTCGCCGATCATGATGATGCCGTGCGTTTCAGGATCGTCGTTAAACATTTTGATCACGTCCAAATGGGAAGTGCCATTCACGGGATCGCCACCGATCCCGACGCAGGTCGATTGGCCAACGCCGCGGCAGGTAAGTTGCCAAACTGCTTCGTAAGTCAGCGTGCCGCTGCGCGAAACAACGCCGATATTTCCTTTCTTGTGAATATAACCGGGCGCAATGCCGATGCGGCAACCGCCGTGGGAATCTTTGCCCTCGCCAGGAGTCACAACGCCGGGGCAATTCGGGCCAATGAGCCGCGTTTTTTTCCCTTCCATCGCGCGCTTAACTTTCACCATATCATTGACGGGAATGCCTTCCGTAATGCAAACGGCCAAGGTGAGTCCAGCATCCACGCCTTCAAGAATTGCGTCAGCCGCAAATGGCGGCGGAACAAAAATCGCGGAGACGGTTGCGCCCGTTTGTTTCATCGCCTCGGCGACAGTGTCGAAGATGGGAACTTTTTTTCCGGCGTGTTCAAAGACTTGCCCGCCTTTGCCCGGCGTGACGCCCGCGACAATTTGCGAGCCGTAGTCTATGGAAAGTTGTGTGTGACGCGCGCCAAAGCTACCGGTAATGCCTTGGACGAGAACTTTGGTTTGGGGTGTGACGAGAATGGACATGATAAATTAATTTTGGTTCTGCTGTTTTTGGATTTCTTTTAAATACTTCACCGTAATTCTGTCGTGATCGCGGTTCATCGCTTCTTTCGCACGGATCAACGCCTCAATGTCGATAATCCGACATTTGCCATAAGGTAATTCAACTTCAATGCTGTTTTTTAAAACTTCTTCAAAGCCACCCACGCCCAGGATTTCGCCTAGACAATCCACGATCCCCAAATCGGTCTTCAAATATAAATTCTTCAGACTCGCGCATTGTTCTGGAGTCAGTTGCAGTGGCAAATCTGGCCTTGACCGATGAACCGGATGCAAGTCAGCAAATGCCTTCTGTATCCGCATCAAGTTCGCCTCGCTGAAACGACAACAGATATCAACATCGCGCGTGACCAGTGTGACTCCATGAGCGACGGCGGCAAATCCGCCCACTAATACGAACTCAGCTTCCGACGAAATCAATCTTCGCGTCAGTTCGCTAAGATTTTGCATTTCGTTTCTCCATCGCAGCGCGAAGCGTCTCGGCAAAATTCAGCGCATCGTCATTTGCCTGCATTCGTTCCCATGTCGTTTTTGAAAGACTGTCCCTGAGCAATGTAATATCAATGCCATTTGAGCCACTCCCACGACTATGAATGGTGTAATCGGGAGAAACTTCTTTCAAAAAATTTTCATTGCTGGCAGGTTTAGACATTGCTTATTTCGCGTTCCGCTTGTGAATGCAAATAGTGTTGCCGTCGGGATCAAAAATCATCGCCATGCGGCACGAGGGACAATCCATCGGCTCCATGCGGAATTTCACATTGTTCTCGCGCAATTGCTGGATGGCCGCATCGAAATCCTCGACTTCGAGCGCGGCGGAACAGCCGTCGGGACTCGGTTTGAACATTCCAGGTGCGCAGCCGATGGCCAGCGCATACGGGCCAAATTCATATTCGACCCACTGGTTAGGTTCGGAATCTGTCACGGTTGTGGGTTTCAAGTTCAACACGCCTTCGTAAAAAGCGCGGGCGCGTTTCATGTCCGTGACGGCGTAACAACAGAAAGCGAGTTCGATGACTTTGAGCATAAAGAGACCGAACTGTTTAATTTAATTGCCGTGAAACTCAACTCTTTTCCGAAATCCAATCCATGGACGCGGCGCTTCCGGGGCGAAACCCGTTGGACGTCTGCAATTAGATAGACTGCGCACTTAAAAAATCCCATCCATTCCTCTTGACTCTCAAACCGTGAAACGAGAAGTTTCCGCAATCTAAACATTTTAAAAATAACTACTCATGAAAAAATTCCTTGCCGGCCTATTTTTTGTTTCCTGCTTTACTCTTCTTTCCGCCGCCAACGCCCTGGGCGATGATCTGGAAAATCTCAGTGGCAAATGGTCAACGAAAAAGACGATTGACGGACAGGCCATCACTCAGACGATGGAAATCAAGAAAGACAAACTGAAGTTCGAGATTAAGAACAAAGACGGCAAGACCGTTTTGTACGCTGAAGGAAAGATCAAGCTGGAAACAATGGGATCATTTAAAACGATGCAAGTTTCCGACATCAAAGCGGGAGCATCTGCTGAGGAAACCGAGTCCGTGGATGGAAATCGCACCTCCATTTATCAACTCAGCGGCGGCACATGGACGATGGCTTCGAATTTCGACGAAGTGCGCGAAGAGAAACCGAGCGTGGATGTTTACACGAAAGAATAGGAAACGAGATTTAGAGGCTAATCCCAAACACGGAAGTTGAAACACGGATAAGTAGGGCGTTGCGTATTTTCGTGGGGCACGAATTTTCCTGAGATTTTTCGGTTGCGTGCCTTGCATATATGTCCGACGCAATGAGGATTGCGTTCCTGGACGATCTGTTCCATCAATCTCGGGCCAAATGAATTTGGTACGTGACGAAATGATCGAGGAAAAAATCCAAGCGCCAGACTGGTTCAAGCGCGCAGTAGCAATGCCGAGCGAAAGTCGATCCGTGACGGTCGAGGGGTGTCCCATTCACTACCTTCGCTGGGGTGACCACTCCAAGCCTGGATTATTGCTCGTCCACGGTAGCGGCGCTCATGCCCATTGGTGGGATTTTATTGCTCCCTATTTTACTGATCACAACTGCGTGGCGGCGATGGATTTGAGCGGCATGGGCGACAGCGGGCACCGGTCAAGTTACACCTCGGCAACCTTCGCTAAAGAATTGATCGGGGTCTGCTCGGATGCCGGTTTCAAGCGGGACGCCGTGATCATCGGGCACAGTTTCGGCGGCTTTGTGACTTTGAAAACCGGCTTGATTTATGGCGACCAACTCACCGGCGTCGTGCTGGTGGATGCGCCCGTGCGCCCGCCGGATTATGAATGGGAACGCGACCCGAAATATTCTCCCATCCAACCCAAGAAGATTTATCCCGACTTTGAAACCGCGCTTTCACGCTTTCGCCTGGTGCCGGCGCAGCCGTGCGAGAATAAATTCATTTTGGATTATATCGCCCGACATTCGTTGGGCAAGGTAGCGGGCGGCTGGAGTTGGAAGTTTGACGACCGGCTTTT
>JBKJOA010000483.1:0-6996 GCA_046593365.1 Limisphaerales bacterium | reverse complement strand
TGATCCGGTCGCATATTTTACTTTTGCGGTAATTGGAATTACCTGCTGGATCTCGTATCTCGGATTCAAGAACGCCGCCTTCGAACGGAAATACATCTTCTGCCCGGAGAATATTCTTAGGCACAAAGAATATTACCGGCTGATCAGTTCAGGTTTTTTACACGCCGACTGGCAGCATCTGTTGTTCAACATGGTCAGCCTCTATCTTTTTGGAAAGGCGATTGAGCTTTATTTTGGAAAAGCAAATTTCCTGATCATTTATTTCGCGGGGATCATCGGCGGGAATCTCCTTTCGTTGTATCTTCATCGTCATCACGATTACAGAGCATACGGCGCTTCGGGAGGTGTTTGCGGGGTCATCTTCGCCCATATTTTTTTGTTTCCCGGAGGAAGCATCGCGAGCGGGTTTGTTCCCATCTGGATTCCTTCCTGGCTCTACGCGATTCTATTCATGGCCGTATCGTTCTACGGGATGAAAACGCAGAAGGATAACATCGGCCACGACGCTCACCTCGGCGGCGCGATCATTGGATTATTTACGACGGCAGTGCTGAAACCTGAGATCATTCGCCAAAGCCCCAACCTGTTTCTCATAATTACCATCGGATCGGCTCTGTTATTTATTTACCTCGTAAAAAACCCCTTGCTCCTCCCGCTTGCCAACGTCATCTCCACGCCGAAAAGAAAATCCGTATTCAAACTTTTCTCGAAGCCGCAATCAAAGAACTTCATGGTTGATGCCCTCCTGGAAAAAATTGCGTCTGATGGAATTCACAGTTTAACCAAAGAAGAACATGCTTTTCTCAACGGCGTTTCGGATAAGTATCGAAGGAGAGCGGAATCCAAGAAGCCGGAATCCGGTTTAATCATTTGATTTAGCCCAGTCTTAAATTTTCCGGATCGTTATTTATGAGTTCTTGACCCAATTGCACCTCCTCTGACAAATGAAACATATGAATAGTTATCCTCAAAAGTTGATCGCCCGCGGGTTAACGGTTCGTGCAAAGACTTTTCTTCTCCTCAGTTTTGTGGCCGCGCTTGCAGTTTTGTCAGGTTGCGCAACACGTTCGGGAACTTTTGCCCAACGGAAGGGGGATGAAATTATCGTCGCCGGTAAAATGTCCATACCGGGACACGCGTTGTGACATGGATGGATCCTGGTGGTTACGATGCCTACCGAACGGAGCGACGATTCGCTCCGTTCGAAGAATCGGATTTTTCGTTTTCAAAAGAAAAAGTCAAAGAACTCAGTTCACCCAGTCGCTATAATTTGCGCAAAGCCGGACTTTCGCCGGAAGAAATCGAACGCGTGCGCGGGGGTGGTTGGGATTTACCGCTATTGCAGCGAGTGGTTGATCAGTTTGTTTTGCATTTCGATGTGTGTGGAACCAGCCGTCAATGCTTCAACATTTTGCACGATCATCGCGGGTTGAGTGTTCATTTTATGCTCGATGCAGACGGAACCATTTATCAAACGCTCGACCTGAAGGAGCGCGCCTATCACGCGACCACTTCAAACACCCGCTCTGTCGGAATCGAGATCGCCAACATCGGCGCTTACAGTGCCAAGGAAAATGATCCTTTCGATAAATGGTACAAGCGCGAACCAAATGGCCAAACGAGGTTGATCTTTCCCGGAACATTCGCGGGATCAAACCGTTTTTACACTTCGAATTTTATTGGGCATCCCGCTCGTCCCGAACCGGTAGTGGGCGAAGTGCAAGGCAAACAGATGCGCCAATATGATTACACCCCGCAACAATACAAAGCGCTCGTTAAATTGACGGCGACGTTGTGCAAAGTTTTTCCGAAAATGAAATGCGATTATCCGCGCGATGCTGATGGGAAACTTGTTACCAAAAAACTTACAGACGACGCGTTGAGTAACTATCAAGGCGTCCTGGGTCACTATCACATTCAGACGAACAAAACTGATCCGGGTCCGGCGTTGCAGTGGGATTATCTAATTCAGAATGCCCGGCGCATTCTTGAGCCAGCGAGTTCCGTTCGTGCGGCAACACTCCAAATGGAAAACCGCTTTCCAAAGAAATTAGAGCTAACCACTCCCCCAATTGAGGGTGCCCCGCGCTGAGGTTTGTTTTTTCATTTTGCTTGGAGGTAACCGCAAAATTTTTCCCTCATGCGCCGCCGCACCTTTCGCAAATTAATCGCTGCTTCAGAAAATAATTTTCATCATCACGTCTATGTGGTGTTGCTCGACGCCAGGGCGGCGAAAGACCGGAAAATTCTCAAAGCAAATCCGAAGCGCGACAAAACTAAACCATGTATTTACGTCGGTATGACGGGACTGGGGCCGGAGCAGCGTTTTCAAAATCACAAGAACGGAATTAAAGCGGCGCGTGTCGTGCAGAAATTTGGCATTCGGTTGTTGCCGGAATTTTACAAATATTTCAATCCAATGCCCTTTTCAGCCGCAGCGGAAATGGAACGCGAACTGGCTGAAGACTTACGAAGCAAAGGCTACACCGTTGCCGGTGGATCGTAGAAGTCATCTCATACCCGCTTCCAATATATCGGTAGAATGGACGAGTAGATGGTTAAAAGGGCGCCCATTTTTTTAAGAATATAAAAATTATCCAAACCCAAGGTTGTAACAAAGCCCCCGCTCTATTTTTATGGGGTGAGTTATAGGGGACGGCCAACATACGCGGGGACAAAAAAGTAAAACCTCTCATACAATGCCCTCACATATTTTTCCGGCGTTCGCAGGGTCGCGTTCGTTTGGTTGGTGGGCGAAGATGTCTATATGAATACATGGGAAACATCAGAGTGGTTTGTTAAGTGGCTGGAGATAGCGCGAACCAATACCACCCAAAACTAAAAGAGAAGTGAAAACTTCGGCTTCGATTAGACGGCGCATAACCTGCGCCGTTTTGTTTTATGCGAATTCCACCGCCATTTCTGCAAAGTTTCGGGGGAAAATCCCCGAAGCTAATTACGGGGGGGCTCCCAATTGAAGCCGCCCGAAACGTGTCCTAAGCTCTTTAACGATAGATATGTTTTTTAACAATGAAGGCACAGCAAAAAATTCCCGGCTCCACAACGAAACCTTTCGTTGGGCCGTAGGCGTGGAAAGTTCGTGGATTCCTCATCTGGCTATAGACCAGTTTGCATGGACGCAGCACGATCGTTTTTGGCGGGAAGATTTTCACCGCGTGTCTGATGAAATCGGCTGCAAATGGCTGCGTTACTCCGTTCCATGGCATCTCATTGAAACGAGTCCAAATGTTTTTGATTGGAAATGGGCGGACGAAAGATTCGAACTGGCACGGCAACTCGGCATCAATTTAATGGTCGATCTTGTTCACTTCGGAACACCGACCTGGCTTCCTGACGCTTTTGGTGATGTTGATTTTCCTGCCGCCTTGGAAAAATTTTCCCGCGATTTCGGCCAACGCTATTCCGGCGTCATCCGCTCGATCTGTCCCATCAACGAACCTCTGATCACTGCATTTTTCTGTGGAGATGTCGGACTTTGGCCACCACATGGTCACGGGCTGATGAGTTACACCACAATTTTATCGCGCGTTGCTCAAGCGTTAAGCCGCTCGATCCGCGCGTTACGTGAAACAATGCCCAATGTAGAAATTATTTTGTGCGATGCGCTCGAATTTTCCCAAGCGGAAACCGATTCATGCCGCGACAAACCTGAAATGCTCCAGCGGCTTAAGGACGATGTTCGCCTGCGCAACGACCGCCGCCACGTCGTGTTGGATTTGATCACCGGAAGAATTGACGCCGAGCATCAATTGCAACCTTGGCTCATTAAAAATGGATTTTCTCAAATGGATTTGAATTGGTTCCTCCGCAACCCGGTGGAGATCGATGTCCTTGGTTTGGATTACTACTCACACTCCGAGATGGAACTTTACGCTTGCGATGAACAATTGCGGCAACGTCTTCCCGACAAACTCGCTGGCTTGGCGGGAACCGTCCGGCATTACTGGGAACGCTACGGGTTGCCGATGATGATTACCGAGACGAGTTGCTGTGGCGACGATGCTCGCCGCGCGGAATGGCTTGATTTTACGATCTGCGACATTCGCAAGCTGCGGGAAGAAGGGATTTCCGTAATCGGTTATACATGGTGGCCGCTCGTGGATCATCTCGATTGGGATGGCGCGCTGCTGCATCAAATTGGAAAAATCCATCGTGTCGGCATTTATAGTCTGGAGCGGAAACCAACTGGGGAACTGCGCCGAGTTCCGACTTCACTGGTGAATTCTTACCGGGAACTTACAGCTCGGGGCGACGAAGCCGCAGGCGTCTTGCGAGGCGATCACACCCCAAATGAATTGAAGAACGAATTTATGCCCAACGAGAAAAACCAAACCAATATTCAACTGGATTATCCGATCATTGTTCATTGTCATTTGCGTTGGGAAGGTGTCTGGCAACGACCGCAACAGTTCCTTTCCCGAATTTCAAAGAATCATCGCGTGCTGTTTGTGGAAGGCCCGCAACTGGTCGAAACCAACGAACCGCCGACATTTCGATTGTTGCCAGCGACAAATTTTCCCAACGTCACCATCATGCAAACTTTTTTCCCCGCGTCGCGATTTCATGACGGGGGCTGGGTCGATGCCGAGCGTTTACGTTTGTTGAAAGAGGCAGTAGCTGGCCCGCTTGCCGGTCAATTCAATCAACCAGTGCAATGGTTTTACGATCCGATGGCGGTGACTTCTTTCGCAGGAAAACTTGAGGAACGCGCTACTGTTTACGACTGCATGGATCAACTTTCGCAATTCAAATTTGCTCCGCCAGAATTGATTCAGCGTGAACGCGAATTGCTGGCATTAGCCGACGTTGTTTTCGCTGGAGGCAGAAAGCTGCACGAATCGAAAAGCCGACTGAACTCCAATTGTCATTTTTATGGATGCGGAGTTCAGATCGATCATTTTGCCAAAGCACGGGAAAAAGGGACGATGGTTCCGCACGATCTGGATTTCGTTAATCGCCCGATTCTCGGTTATTTCGGCGTGGTGGATGAGCGGCTGGATTATTCGCTGATTGAAAAACTCGCCGACGCCAATCCGAATTGGAGCGTCGTCATCATCGGGCCGCTGGCAAAAGTGGATCCAAATTCATTGCCAGTGCGGACAAATATTTTTTGGCTTGGCAAACGCGACTACTTGCAATTGCCGGCTTACACCAAAGCTTTTGATGTTTGCCTGATGCCCTTCGCTTTAAACGAAGCAACGGAATACATCAATCCGACTAAAGCTTTGGAATACATGGCTGCCGGAAAACAAATCGTTTCCTCGGCTGTGCCGGATGTCGTCTCGAATTTCAGCAGCGTCGTAAAGGTTGCTGCGTCCCAGGAAGAATTTATCGAATTATGCCGTAGCGCGGTTGAATCGCCGGACGAAAGCGCCATCCAACGCGGTTTGGAAATGGGCGAACAAAATGGTTGGGATTCAATTGTTGCTAAACTGGAAGAACATGTGCGCCATGTTTTAAAAGGCAAAGCTGTCCGAAAACAAACTGAGCCGCATCACGTTTTTTCGGAAGCATAATTTTCGGAGTTGATTTGGAAGAAAAAGGAGACGCAACGCGAATCTTTCGCCACAGAGTTTTCTGCGGCGGAATATTCTTAAAAAAGAAAGGTGGATATGTTCGATTATTTGATCGTTGGAGCAGGATTTTCCGGAAGCACTTTGGCCGAGCGCCTTGCGAGTCATGGGAAAAAGGTTTTGCTTGTCGATAAGCGCATGCATATCGGCGGCAACGCGTACGATCATTATGACGACAGCGGCATTTTGATTCACAAATATGGACCGCACATTTTCCACACTAATTCCAAAGTTGTTTTTGATTATCTTTCCAAGTTCACCAAATGGCGTGCGTATCAACATCGCGTCCTCGCAAACGTCGAGGGCCAGCATGTTCCCATTCCCATCAATCTCGATACCATCAACACACTCTACGGATTGAATTTAACTTCAATGGAAGTCGAAAAGTTTTTTGAATCAGTTGCCGAACCCAAAGAACATATTCGCACTTCAGAAGATGTCGTCGTGAGCAAAGTTGGCCGCGAACTTTACGAGAAATTTTTCCGCGGCTACACGCGAAAGCAATGGGGGCTTGATCCATCCGAACTCGACGCTTCAGTTACCGCTCGCGTCCCGACCCGCACCAATCGCGACGCTCGATATTTCACGGATAGTTATCAAGCGATGCCGCTGCACGGTTTTACGCGGATGTTTGAAAACATGTTGTCTCATGAAAATATCCAAATCCTGCTCAACACCGATTATCGCGAGATCAAAAATTACATTCCCTACAGGGAAATGATTTATACTGGTCCGGTGGATGAATATTTCGATTATCGTTTTGGAAAACTGCCGTATCGCTCGATTCAATTTCAATTCGAGACGCACGATGTCCCGGTTTATCAACAGGCACCGGTGATCAATTATCCAAACGATTACGCTTATACCCGCATCACCGAGTTCAAATATTTGACCGGACAAAAGCACGACAAGACGACGGTGGTTTATGAATACGCCATGGCCGAAGGCGATCCGTATTATCCAATTCCGCGTCCTGAGAATGCTGAGATTTATCGACAATATCATGAACTCGCGACTGAGGCTCGGAACGTTCATTTCGCGGGTCGTTTGGCTACTTACAAATATTACAACATGGATCAGGTTGTTGCCCAGGCGCTGACGTTATTTTCAAAAATTGCACCGGCTCAGTCCAAGGTGGTGGAAGCGCGATTGACCTTTTCAAGCGCGCCGGTTTATACGAACGGAAATGGGAATCGGAATGGGAATGGATCTGCTGCACGCAAGAAAATTCAGCGCAGCCAAAGCCAAATTCTGACCTCATAATTTGAAGCAGTCGGAACAGGATGGAAAAAGGTATGTCGCCGCTTCCCTTTGCACCGGTTAAAGAGTCGCTTGGTCGTTTGGGAATATTACTGCTGCCTTCGTTAAAAATGAAATCAGTTTCGCCTCGCGGAATTACCCA
>JBKJOA010000424.1:0-3221 GCA_046593365.1 Limisphaerales bacterium | reverse complement strand
CAATTTGGTCAACGGCGATTTTGTGAGGACCTGAAAAACGGGATGCGCTGCCACTCCCATCATGCCAGCTTGGAGTTTCCATCGGTCCGGCAAAACGGGTGAAAGTATAGTTCTCGTAATTCGTTTGCGCTTTCCCAACGGAGAGCCAGCAGATGCTCAACAGAACAGGGACCTTCCAGGAAAAAGGGTCGAACGGTTTGGTATTCATTTGTGTTTGCGTAGGCATGGAACTTCTGGCCGACAGGCCATTCGATCCTTTTTCGGAAGTCCACACTTTCTCTCCAACCATTTTTTGCAGGTGTTTATCAAAACACTTTAGCGCGGCGACCCGATGCAAGAAACAAAAAATATTGAAAAGAACGTCGTCCAGCGCAGATCGCAAATGTGCCGAATCACGCAAACAGAAGAAGAATCTCGCGAAAGATTAAGAAGTATAAAATTTTTTATCACTTTGATTGAATTCTCTGGTGCCATTCGTATAGTGCGGCGATTGAAAATATCAAATGAGTGATTCTTCTGCCACGCCAGCCTGGGATATTGAGGCGGCGCGAAATCTTTATAATATCAACCGCTGGGGAGCGAAATATTTTGACATCAACGAAGCGGGACGCGTCGTAGCCAAACCTTTGCAGGAGGCCGGTGCGGCGGTGGACATCACGGATGTCATCGAAGAGGCGAAAGGACGCGGTCTAAAATTTCCGGTGCTGATTCGCTTTCAAGATATTCTTCGGCACCGCGTCGAGTCGATCAATCTGGCGTTTCGCAATTCCATTGCTGAATTCAACTATCTCGGAAAATACAGCGGCGTTTTTCCCATCAAAGTCAATCAACTGCGCGAAGTCGTCGAAGAAATTTTGGATGCAGGCAAGCCCTACAATTTTGGTCTGGAAGTCGGCAGCAAACCGGAATTGTTTGCGGGACTCGCGCTCCAGAGCCAGGCAAACGGCATGATCATTTGCAACGGCTACAAAGATTGCGCCTTCATTAAAATGGCGCTGATGGGAACCAAGCTCGGGCGCAAAGTGATCATGGTGGTCGAAAAATTAGAGGAATTAAAACAGATCATCACCGTCTCGCGGCAGGTCGGCGTCGAACCGCTGATTGGAATTCGCGCTCGTTTGTTGAGCAAAGGCGGCGGTAAATGGGCGGAGAGTGGTGGCGAAAACGCAAAGTTTGGTCTAAGCACAACGGAATTGCTGGCAGCCACGGATTTATTGAAAGCGGAGAACCTTTCGCACTGCTTCAAGTTGCTCCATTTTCATATCGGCTCACAAGTCCCCGACATTTTGATTGTGAAAAAGGCGGTGCAGGAAGCCACCCGATTTTACGCCAAACTTTACAAGATGGGTTTTGCCATTGAATACATTGATGTCGGCGGCGGTCTTGGTGTGGATTACGACGGCAGCCGTTCGGCTTTTGACAGTTCGGTGAATTACAGTCTCCAGGAATACACCAACGACATCGTTTATTATATCGCCGATGTTTGTAATGCAGAAAAAGTTCCACATCCAAACATCGTCAGCGAAAGTGGCCGTGCGATTGTGGCGCATCACAGCGTTTTGATCGTAGAAGTTTTTGGAGCGATCGAAAAAACGAGCGCTCAAAACAACTTCGAGTTTGGAGAAAGCGAGCACCCGCTGGTCAAGGAGTTGTTCGATATTCGAAAAAATCTGGCGAAACTTAACAAACTCGAAGCCTTTCACGACGCGCTGGAACGAAAAGAAGACGCGCATAATATGTTCACGCTTGGGCTTATGGAACTTCCCGACAAAGCGAAAATTGAAACGCTTTATTGGGAAATCAGTCTCGAAGTGGTGAAAACTTTCGCGGGTCAGGCTTACATTCCCGAAGAAATTCGCAAACTCGAAGACAGCCTGGCCGACCAATATCTCTGTAATTTTTCCGTGTTCCAATCGCTGCTGGACCATTGGGCGCTCGGCCAATTGTTTCCCATCATGCCGGTGAACCGTCACAACGAACGTCCGACGCAGGAGGCGACCTTGGTTGACATTACGTGCGATTCCGACGGACAGATCAATAAATTCATCGACCTCCGCGACGTGCGCGACACCTTGCCGCTGCATAAATTACGAACCAATGGCAACGGGCAGGAGCCTTATTATCTCGGCTTCTTTTTAATGGGTGCCTATCAGGACATCATGGGTGATTTGCACAATCTTTTTGGTCGCGTGAATGAAGTGCATGTCTTTCTCGACCCGGACGAACCGGCTGGCTACTACGTCGAAGAAATCATCGAAGGAACGACCATTGTTCAGGCACTCGGCGCCGTGCAGTACGACGAGAACGAATTGAAGCGTTTGATGAAAGTGCAAATCGACGAGGCGATCAAATCCGACCGGCTGAAGCCCTCGGAAGGAATGCGGTTGCTCGATGATTACGAGCGCGGCTTGAAGGACTACACGTATCTTACGATTTAATTTGGTATAATTTTTTGCCCCTGCCGGTTGAACCAATAATGAGTAATGGAAACCGTAACGACAAAATTTTCGCGCATGTCTGAACCAGCCCCAAAACCAGAATTGTTGCGGCGTTTGGGCCAGTTGGTTCGTGGACTTTCGGCGCTTTTCTGGGGGCTTCCTCTGACTTTGCTCGCTTATTTTCAAACGGCGCGGACTGATTTATTTGACGCGCTCGGTTGGTTTGCTATTTTTCCCCCAGTCCTCGTTAGCAGTTTGCTTATCTACGGCCTTGCACAAATTGGACAATTCCAGAAACAGGAACGGATTTGGCGAAACGCCATCGAACGAGCCAGACTTTTTGCCGTCGTCAATCTCGGTCTGTCGCCTTTTCTTTATTGGTGGCATCGGCTCCCGTTTGTCCAACTCTACAATGTCGCAGTGCTTTTGTTGGCCATCTCGAGTCTCGTCTTTCTTTTCATTTTGAACCGGGTCTTGGATCGGCTCGCAGCCATGTTGCCCGACGAAACTCTGCGGCTGGAAACCAAACTGTTCACGACTTTTAATCGGCGCGTTCTGCTCGCGATTCCCAGTTTGTTCCTGGTCTATTTCGCTCTCACTTTCATTTCGCCCACACCGGAATATCTGCAAATAATTTTGGAGCGAACCGAAACACAAGGACTGTGGTTCGCCATCTTTTTGATTCTGATGCCGCTCGCCATGACGATGGCGCTGATTTGGAAAATTAAAGAAGTCGTCTTCGCCAGCATTTTGGAAAGCGACCATTAAAGCGCCGGAACGGAA
>JBKJOA010000286.1:0-3321 GCA_046593365.1 Limisphaerales bacterium | reverse complement strand
CGAGTAACCAACTTTCACGTCCATACCGAGCGATTGCATTTCTTTTACTAAAACGTTGAACGATTCGGGAATACCAGCTTCGAGACTGTTGTCGCCTTTGACAATGCTCTCGTAAATACGAGTGCGTCCTTGCACGTCGTCGGATTTCACGGTCAACAATTCCTGCAATGTGTAAGCCGCGCCATAAGCTTCCATGGCCCAGACTTCCATTTCGCCGAAGCGTTGTCCCCCGTATTGCGCTTTGCCACCGAGCGGCTGTTGCGTAACGAGCGAGTAAGGCCCGACCGCACGCGCGTGAATTTTGTCCGCAACTAAGTGGCCGAGCTTCATCATGTAGATGTAACCAACAACAACTTCCTGGTCGAAAGTTTCGCCAGTGCGACCGTCGTGCAGAATGACTTTCGCATGTTCGGGTAAATGGGCCTGTTTCAGATAACCACGAATTTCTTTTTCTTTGATGCCGTCGAAAACAGGCGTTGCGAATTTCAAGCCGAGCAACTTCGCCGCCCAACCTAAATGCGTTTCCAAAACCTGTCCGACGTTCATACGTGAAGGCACGCCCAGCGGATTCAAAACGATGTCCACCGGAGTTCCGTCCGCGAGATACGGCAAATCTTCTTCGGCAACTATTTTGGCAACGACACCTTTGTTTCCGTGGCGTCCGGCCATCTTGTCGCCGACGGACAACTTGCGTTTCGAAGCGACATAAACTTTGACTGATTTTACCACGCCGCTATCGACCTCTTCGCCAGCTTCGGCGCGTTCCATTTCTTCGTCGTGGTGCATCTGCAAATCATCAAACTTCTTTTTAAATTGTCCGATGATTTCGTTGATCTTGTTGCGGATCGGCGAGGGATCAATTTCGATCCGGTCATAAACTCCCGCCAATTTGCGCAAAAGCGTTTTCGTAATTTTGCGGTTGGCCGGAATGATGATTTCGCCCGTTTCAGAATTCACCACATCAAGCGGAATTTTTTCACCGAGCAAAATGTTACTCAATGCTTCCGTCAATTGTTCGCGCAATTCGTCCGTTTTTTTGCGGTGATCTTCCGTGACTTCTTTCGCGTGCTTTTTCGCTTCAGGCGCGAGAGCGGCTTTGGCTTCGCGTTCAAAGTCACGTTCTTTCTTGGACGAAACTTTAACGTCCATGACGATGCCGTAAGTTCCCGACGGAACTTTCAGCGAAGTGTCTTTCACGTCCGCCGCTTTTTCGCCGAAGATGGCGCGCAGCAATCGTTCTTCTGGCGCGAGTTCGGTTTCAGATTTCGGAGTGATTTTTCCGACGAGAATGTCGCCGGGCTTCACTTCCGCACCAATGCGGATAACGCCATCGAGACCAAGATTTCTCAACGCTTCATCACCGAGGTTTGGGATGTCGCGTGTGATTTCTTCCGGCCCGAGTTTCGTGTCGCGAGCGGCCACTTCAAATTCATCGATGTGAATTGAGGTAAACACGTCGTCTTTCACGATGCGTTCGCTGATGAGAATCGCGTCCTCGAAATTGTAACCATTCCACGGCATAAACGCGCACAGCACATTTCGTCCAAGCGCGAGTTCGCCGCCTTGTGTGCAAGGACCGTCAGCAATGACTTGTCCTTTTTTCACATGGTCACCTTTCGCAACCACAATTTTTTGATTGATGCAAGTGGCTGCGTTTGACCGCATAAATTTGCGGACGTGATAAACTGAAACGCCGTTGGCTGGATCGTGCTTAATCTTCTTTTTCGATTCCGGCAATTTGCCGTCTTCAGTGATAATGACTTGATTTCCCGTGACAGACGCAACTCTGCCCGCTTCTTCCGAAACGAGAACAGCGCGAGAATCGCGAGCGACGCGTTCTTCCAAACCCGTGGCGACCAACGGAGCTTCCGTGATCAACAAAGGAACGGCCTGGCGTTGCATGTTCGAACCCATCAACGCGCGGTTCGCGTCGTCGTGTTCGAGAAACGGAATCAAACTCGCGGCGACCGAAACGAGCTGCTTCGGCGAAACGTCCATGTAATCAACCTTCGAAGGTTCAACATCCACGAAATCGTTTTTGCAACGGCACGTCACGCGCTCGGTCGTGAAATGTCCTTTATCATCAATCTGTGAATTGGCTTGTGCGACGGTAAATGCCTCTTCGCGATCCGCCGTCAGATAATCAATATGCGCAGTGACGCGACCTTTTTCGACTTTGCGATATGGCGTTTCGAGAAAACCAAAATCGTTTACTTGCGCGAAGGTCGCGAGCGACGCGATCAAACCGATGTTCGGACCTTCAGGAGTTTCAACGGGACAAATACGTCCGTAGTGAGAAGGATGAACATCGCGAACTTCAAATCCAGCGCGATCACGCGACAACCCGCCAGGCCCGAGCGCCGACAAGCGGCGTTTATGGGTCAATTCGGCGAGCGGATTAATTTGATCCATGAACTGCGAAAGCTGACTGCGTCCGAAGAAATCCCGGATGACCGCCGACAACGCTTTCGGATTGATGAGCTTTTGCGGAGCCATCGTTTCCAAACTTTGATCGAACAACGTCATGCGCTCTTTCACCAAACGTTCAGTGCGAGCCAGACCAACACGGCATTGGTTCGCGAGCAATTCGCCCACGGTGCGAATACGGCGGCTGCCCAAGTGATCGATGTCGTCCAAAGAGCCCTCGCCCTTCTTCAAACGGAGCAAATATTTTGTTGCGGCAACCAAATCTTCTTTGGTTAAGATGCGCGAGTCGCCGCCTTTGATATTCAGCTTCTGATTGATTTTGTAACGGCCAACGCGACCGAGATCGTAACGTTTGGCGTCGAAAAATAATCGTTTGATCAACGCGCGCGCATTCGCGGCAGTTGGCGGATCCCCAGGGCGGAGACGGCGATAAATATCTTTAAGAGCCTCCTCTTCATTTTTCGTGGGATCTTTCTTCATGCACTTGATCACGATCCCGTCATCGACCGTCGTATCCACCACGCGAATCTTATTCACACCAAGCTCCGCAATTTGTTTCACGACTGCTTTGGAAAGCGGCTCGAAGGCACGAGCGACAACGATGTTTTTGTCCAGGTCAACGGCGTCTTCGACTAAAACTTTGTTTTGAATATCTTCAAGCTTCTCAGCTTGCTTGACGCTCAATTCTTCGATGTCATAAAACAATTTTAAAATATCGGCATCAGTTCCGTAACCAAGCGCACGGAAGAAAGTCGTCGTCAAAAATTTGCGGCGGCGTTTTTTGCGATCAAGATAAACGTAAAGCATGTCGCTTGTGTCGAATTGCGCTTCATACCACGAACCGCGATCTGGGATAATGCGAAATGAATGGAGCGTTTTGCCATTCGGATGTTG
>JBKJOA010000087.1:0-3286 GCA_046593365.1 Limisphaerales bacterium | reverse complement strand
GTTGGGAACCACAGCCGTCCATCCGCAGTCTTGCAAGCGCCCGGCCCAAATCCGCCCGAACAAGTTTGTGCAGCTAAACCTTCAGCCCGGCCATAACTCAAGCAGTGGACGGTGCTGGCCTGGCCGTCGGCACAACGGTGAAGGTCGGCTTTGCTGACGCGTAAAATGCCGTTTTGTGAGCCCATCCACAGATTACCCACATCGTCATCCACGATGTGGCAGATGATCTTGCTGGGCAATCCCTGCGCAGTGCTGATAATGGAAAACATTCCCTGCGCCCGCCGGGTGAGACCGTTGTCCGTCGTGCCAATCCAAAGCGTGCCATCCGGGTCGGCGTATAAACAACTGACCAGG
Source organism: Limisphaerales bacterium (assembly GCA_046593365.1). Lineage (GTDB taxonomy): Bacteria > Verrucomicrobiota > Verrucomicrobiia > Limisphaerales > CANJXF01 > CANJXF01. Next base: position 2,932 of record JBKJOA010000087.1, on the reverse strand, counting down.
TCGCTGCTCAAACCATCCCTTTGCCGGAACTGTTTCAGCACACCCTCTTGTAGGGAACCCAGCCCGCCACCGGACATGCCAAACCAAAGCGTGCCATCTGCGGATTCCGTGATCGTCCGCACGTCTGGCAGCGCCAGTTTGTCCTTGCCGGCAAACCAGACCAGCTTACCCGTTTCATAGCGATGCAGCCCTACCTGCGTCCCGATCCAGAGTTCACCCCCTCGGCCTTGATACAAGGCCGTCACCGGTGCAGTTATTTTACTTAGATCGCCTGAGGATTCAAAACGCTCACCTTTCCGGCGGAACAACCCGCCACCCCACGTGCCGACGAAGAGTTCCCTTTCCCTGGTTTCCAGCACGGACCATACAAAAAGGCTGTGCAATCCCGAGGCCGGGCCGAATACAGTCCACTCTTGACCGTCGTAGCGGTATAGACCCGCGCCTTCAGTGCCGACCCAGGCGGTGTCATCCGAATGCACGCTGAACGAGCGCACGACGCAGCCTCGCCAGCCATCCGGGGGAACTACCATTCGGACTTTGCGGGGGCGAAATCCGTCGAAACCGGTTCCCGTGCCGATCCAGCAGTTCCCCTCCTGATCCACGCAGAGTGTCCGAATCCAATCGTGAGACAAGCCATTGGTGCGGGTGAAATGGAACGGTTCAGCACCGACCCTGAGCAGGTAAAGACCATCTCGCATCGTCCCCACGAGTACTCCCGAGCGCGTCTCGGCCATCACGTTCACAGCCGCCGGCTCGCGGGGAAAGCCTTCGACTTCCGTTGCCCATGCGCCATCGCGCCATTTGCGCAGACGACCGTTCCCCAATACCCACATCCCGCCATCTGAGGCAGCGAAAACCTTCTCGTAAGAATCGGCAGGCTCATCCTCAGGAAAAACAACGGGTACGACGCTACCCCGATCCAGCGTGGCGACTTTGCCGTTGGACGCCATCCAAAGCCTGCCGTCCTTTGCCCGTGTCAGGCTCGCCTTGGCCACCGAGGAGGCACCCCCGGGAGTTCTAGTGACTTGGCCATCGCGCACGCGAAAAAGGATACCCGAGTCATTTAAAAGCCAAACGTCACCCTGTTCATCGTTGGTGATCACTTCGATGACGCCTCCAGGCCAATTTGAACCCAGGTCGGTCGAGTGAAACTGGCCGTTCACCCGTCGTGTGAGTTGGCCGGTTTCATGGCCAATCCACAACGTCCGATCCGGGGTTTCATACAGGCTGGTGATGCGTCCATCTTGCAAACTCGGCGTGTTGCCCGAATCGAATAGGGTGAAACTCACGCCATCAAATCGCACCAAACCGTGAAACGTGCCCAGCCAAAGATAACCGTCGTGAGATTGTATGATGGCGGTTACGCTATTCGGCTGCCAATCCCCTGCGACCGGCCAAACCTCAAATGGCTCTCCTGAAGCGATAGACCTGCTGGCCGCGCGGAGATCTGTTCCACCCGCCGCGCAGTAAAGTAAAGCCGATCCGAGCAGCAGTCCCATGCGGCCAAGGCGTATCCATCGCGGCAATGACATGAACACAAAGAAAAGTCTGTCGGTTCTGGAAGGCGATGACAAGTTTTGTCTTGGCACGAGGGTGGGCGCATCTTGACACCACCCCGTTTGGAGTTCCGCCTTCAGGCGGTTGGCGGGCGACGGAACCGCCTGAAGGCGGAACTCCAAACAGAAATGCGCCTCGCCTGTTTGGTGGTGGTGTCAAGATGCGCCCCACGATGGTTCCACAGTCCAAAAGCCAGGATCGCTTTAGCTTTGAGGAAAGCGACGGCGGACAAGAATGTCCGCGCTCCGATCCACGTTTTACCACTCTTCGTAAGTGGCGGCTCGCGAGGACGTTCGCCCCCGCGCTGGATCCAAACTGACCCACTACCTCGCTTTTTATTCCTTGCCCGCCAACTTCACATCGCCACAGAGATGCACCTTCAAACCAAGCTCCGCCATCGCCGCCGCCTTGATGCGCGCAGCTCGATTCGCCTGCGCTTCGTTCGGAGCGTAAACCACCTGGATATGGTTTGCTTTGTGTCGAGCCATCATCTGGTCGCGGGAAACTCCACTCAATACCGCATGCATGATTGGCCATTGCGGCGTGGTTTCCTTCCAGCGACGCTCGGTTTCACGCTCCGGTAATTTCACCACGCGCGCCACGCCAATATCGCAATGCAATTTTCCATCCATGACGAACACGCGACTCCAAACGATGTGGCCCGGTTTGCTGATGCCTTTCACCGTGCCGCCGCCAAGCCGGAAATACATCGCAGGCTGGCGTTCGCTGCTTGTTCCGCTGTAGCCGCCGATAAAATGCGCGGGCGGTGCAGCCCCGGAAATCAGGAAAACCCAGACGTAATCATTCACGCCATCGGCTTTGAAATGTTGTCCCCAACGGAGATCGTGCAACGTATTCTCCGGCGCAAACCCAAGCTGCCGCCACAAGCGATAGGTCACCAAACCGTCCAACCCGGCGCACTCGTCCACTTCGTTGAAATGCGGCAACGCTTCACCTTCGAAAAGAATGCGACCAGTTTTCGCGCACTTGACCGGCGGGCGATCCATGTTGTTCAACAACCCTTCCGCCAGATCACTCGCAGGCGTCAGGTCTTTCAATCCCTGCTGATATTGAATGCCGATGGCAGCGCAGCCAAATTCGTCGGCAAGACGCGTGGCGGCGATATACATTTTGCATTGCTGAAGAATTTGATTCTCGGTGAGAGTCGTTGCTTCGTCCTGACCAAGCGCAAATTTCATCCGGCGTTTTTTCAACCATTCGTAAACCGCACGCGCCTCGGCGTCGCTCACCTTCAACATCGCCGCGTAAAGCGTCGATTGGCTCAGCCGTTCTTTGAACAAGCCGGTGGGATGCAGCAATTCGTCGGGAATAATTGCGTTGAACATTCCCATGCAACCTTCATCGAACACGCCGA
>JBKJOA010000511.1:0-2765 GCA_046593365.1 Limisphaerales bacterium | reverse complement strand
GACTCCGTCCAGCAGGGCGTTGACTTCATGCTCAGATTCAAAAAGCGCGCAGATTTCTGAAAAAATAATCTGGTTGATAAACACGCCGCCGACCGGACGGGCTTCATCCAGAGTTTTTTGCGCCCAGTCCGCTGTTTCTTCATCGGTCAGAAGCGCAATCAGCGTGGAGGTGTCAATGAGATGCATGGTTTAGCCGCGCAAAAGTTTCATCGCCTTTTTGTAGGTGAATTTTCCCTTCAAAGCTCCGCGAATCGACGCGGTTTTGCTTTGGGGCGAAACCGCTGCGGTCAAGGCGCGCCGCGCGAATTCACTCCGGCTGAGATTGTGCCGCGCGGCGCTGCGATCGGCGGCGCTCAGTTCCTCATCGCTTAATCGAATGGTGAGAATTGGCATACACCAATGTATGACGCATCGTGCGGGCGCCGCAAGTCCAGATTCTTGTTTTTTCAGAGCTGATACATCTAAAATTATTCCTCATCAACACCGTGGCTTTAGCCCGGTATCCAGCGTGCCAAAAGGTTCAGCCGTTTCAACGGCTTGCCGAAACCTAGGCAGAAGCCGTTGAAACGGCTGAATTCCATTTTCATCCAATCTCCACCGGGCTAAAGCCACGGTGTTAATGAGAATGATGCGCTGAACAGAATTTAGATGCGTCAACCCTGCTTGTGTTTCAATTCACTCCCAGCTTGTTTCGTCGGATTGCTCCGCTAAATTTCTTGCGTGATTTACGACGCGTCATTGGACGAGTTGCTGCAAAAAATTTGGGACGGAAAGCGCATTGATTCCGCTGAAGCGTTGCGCCTTTACCATTTGCCGCTGGAAGAACTCGGCGCGCTGGCGGATCGGCGTCGGCAACTCGCAAAAGCGCCTGAGTTCGACGGGCGCGGGAACGAAATCGTCACCTACATCGTTGATCGCAACGTCAATTACACCAACGTCTGCAACGTCTATTGCAAATTCTGCGCATTCTATCGCGTCGAGAAAGACGACGACGCCTATGTCATCACGCACGATGAGATGGACAAAAAAATCGAGGAAACCATCGCGCTGGGCGGCACGCAGATTTTGATGCAGGGCGGGCATCATCCGAAACTTTCGATGCAGTGGTATCTCGATTTGCTTTCGCACATCAAAACGAAATTTCCGCAGATCAACATTCACGGATTCAGCCCGAGCGAATTCGTGCATTTTCAGGAAGTTTTCCAAAAGCCGGTGGAAGAAATCATTGGCGAGTTCGTGAAGGCTGGGCTGGGTTCGATTCCGGGTGGGGGCGGTGAAATTTTGGTAGATCGCGTGCGTCAACGAATTGCGCCATTGAAAGCGATGAGCGACGAATGGTTGAATGTGATGGATGTGGCGCATCGGCTTGGTCTCGCTTCCACGGCAACGATGATGTTCGGACATGTGGAAACGGTGGAAGAACGCATCGAACATCTGGAGCGAGTTCGGGCGCAGCAGGACAAGTCGCGGCAACGTGCTGCCGACTTTCAGTCGGCAGAAAACATGGCAAATAGAGCCGCAGAAAATAATTCCACCGTTGCGCAAAAAGACGCCGCTTCTGCCGACAGAATGTCGGCAGCACATTCCGGAGGCGCGTTCACTGCGTTCATCGCGTGGACGTTTCAAGCGGAACACACGAAACTCAAAGCGCCGACGGTCGGCGGGCACGAATATTTGCGGATGCAGGCGCTGTCGCGGGTTTATCTCGATAACATTCCGAACATTCAAAGCTCGTGGGTCACGCAAGGGCAGGAGATTGGGCAAATCGCATTGAAATACGGTGCGAATGATTTGGGCAGCATTATGATCGAAGAAAATGTGGTCTCGCAGGCTGGAACAACTTTCTGTATGGGAGTCGCTGATATGCAACGGCTCATCAAAGAACTTGGCTACGAACCTCGCCAGCGCGACAATTGGTATCGTCTGGTGGATTGACCAAGCTGCGAATTTAGATTTTTATCACGTCGTGAATTCCGAACCGCTCCTGAGCATTGTTCTTCCTTGTCACAACGAGGCGGGAAATTTGCCCACGCTTGTCGGCGCAATTCGCGAATCGCTTGAGCCGCTGAAAATTGATTATGAAATCGTGATCACGGACGATTGCAGCAGAGACAATTCATGGGACTTGTTGAAGCAACTCGCCGAAGCAGACAAACGAATTCGCATCCAACGTTTTCAAAAAAACGCCGGCCAATCTGCCGCGCTTTGGGCAGGAATGAAAGCAGCGCGCGGAAAATTTATCGCCACCCTTGACGCCGATATGCAGAACGACCCCCGCGATTTGCCGAAATTTTTGGAGGCGTTGAAAGAGTTCGACTGCGTCTGCGGGTCGCGGGTTGAAAGCCGGGCGAAGGGAGATGGTTTCATTCGCGTGGCTTCATCGCGGATTGCCAACAACGTTCGCAATTCACTCAGCGGCGAAACCATTTCTGATTCAGGCTGTTGCTTTCGCGCGTTCAAGCGCGAGTGCATTGCCGATCTAAAATTTTTCAAAGGCATGCATCGCTTCATGCCGACATTGATAAAAATGGAAGGGTTCACTCTGACGGAAATTCCCATTTCAACGAATCCGCGTTTCGCCGGGAAAACGAATTATGGCGTTTGGAACCGTTTATTCTCCTCATTCTATGATTTGCTCGCCGTGCGCTGGATGAAAAATCGAATGTTCCGCTTCACGATTGCCGAACGGATTAATTGATTACGATTGCGGTTCGTTTTTCGTCGCGTTCTCCCCGGCCTTTGAGTTTTCCCTTTTCCTCAAAAGA
>JBKJOA010000368.1:0-5917 GCA_046593365.1 Limisphaerales bacterium | reverse complement strand
TCCCCGCTATCCTTTGATTCTCATCGGAAAGGATTACTGGTCCGGGTTGCTCGACTGGGCGAAAAGCACTTTGGGGAAAAATGCATTCATCAGTCCTGAGGACATGGATCTCATTACGGTTACGGACGACGTGCAAGTCGCCTTGGATATAATTTTGGATTACAAACGCCGGATTGGCCCCCCGGAAGTAATTCCGAGCACCCTGGCTTAAAAATTCGGGTAACTTGATTCAAAGCGAGCGACTTGCCCGGAAATTCACACCGAACATTCTTTCTCACGTTTGTGGCAAAGCAGGTATGAAAGCTGGACGAATTATTTTGCCCGAAAACTGGAGCGTGCTGGCTTTCGACGTATAATGGTTCACTCTAACCTTCGTGGCTAAATCAAATTCAATGTATCAAGTTACTCGGCTGAACAACGGGCTTACGATTGCCACGGCGGAAATGCCGCACATGGCGAGCGTCAGTTTGGGAATCTGGGTGGGCATTGGCGGTCGCTACGAACCAGCCGAAATCAGCGGCGTCTCACACTTCATCGAGCACTTGCTTTTCAAAGGAACCAAAAGGCGTTCGGCGGAAAAAATTTCGCAGGATGTCGAGGGAATCGGCGGTTATCTGAACGCGTTTACTTCGGAGGAAAACACCTGTTTTTATTCCAAGGCGCGGCACGATCGTTTCGATGAACTGCTTGATGTCCTGGCGGACATGTTTCTCAATTCAACCTTTGCGCCGATTGAGATTGATCGCGAACGCAATGTCATCAAAGAGGAATTGGCCATGTATCGCGATCAACCGCAACAATACGTCCAGGAATTATTGAATCAAACACTCTGGCCTAATCATCCTCTGGGACGCTCACTTGCTGGAACGGAGCAAACTCTCGATGCTATCAATCGCCAGCAAATTATCGACTACAAGAAGCGGAATTATGGCGCATCGACTTCACTGATTTGTGTGGCGGGCCGACTACAGCACAAAAAAGTCGTCGAATCCGTCTCTAAATTCGGGAAGTATTTCAAAGGTGGAGAACGCCTTTCCTTTGCCCCGGCTTTGGCCAGCCAGACGGAACCGCGCGTTCGATCATTCCGCAAAAATGTGGAACAAACCCAGGTCGCACTTGGAATTCGCACTTGTTCGCGACATGACGAACGTCGCTACGCGCTACGTCTGCTGAACACGGTTCTCGGCGAAAATATGAGTTCACGTCTCTTCCAGACGATTCGCGAGAAACACGGCTTGGCCTACTCGATTTACAGTGCGCCCAGCTTTTTCGCTGACACCGGTGACCTCGTCATCTCCGCAGGACTTGACACAGATAAGGTGACAAAAGCGCTGAAGCTGATTTCTCGTGAATTAAAGGTCCTAAGTGAAAAAATGATTTCTCCCGGAGAACTGCGCCGTGCGCGCGACTACGTGATCGGCCAACTGGAAATGACGATGGAAAGCACCGAGCCGCAGATGATGTGGATCGGTGAACATCTGCTTGGCTACGGAAAAATTCATCACGTTGACGAGGTGAAAAGCCGGTTGAACGAAGTACTTCCGAGTGAGATTCGCGCCGCAGCCAGGGAATTTTTCCGACCGGAGCGGATGAATCTCGCACTGGTCAGTCCGATGAAAAAAACATCTTCGCTTCTCCGTTTTTTGAAACATTAAACAACCAATACCGTTAAAAAACCGTCCCCAGCGCAGGTCTTCAATCGTGATTAAGCCTTGTTAAAATTTAATTCTTGTCGTTATTTTTCATCGAAGCAACAGGCGTGCATTTCTCTCCGTGAACTTCAAAAAGAGAACAGTGTCTTTGATGGGCATATATCCTCACTAAAGTCGTTTTTTGCATGAGAGAAAGAGGAAAATCACTCCGACATTTACGCAACCCCAACCAAACCAATCGCCGTGTTGCTGATAAAAAGTTGGATCGCGCTTTTCGCCTGGCGACAACAACGGAATCTCGGCGATCAAAAAACCGGGGCCATAAATGTCACCTGCTTTGTCGCTGAAAGTTTTTTGAAAGCGTCCGTATTTATCAATCCAGCAAGTCAGGCCGTTGTTCGTGCAACGCACCATCGGCAAGCCATTTTCCACTGCCCGAAACGCTGCGTTTAAAGCTTGCTGCCATTGAGCGGCACCTTCTCCAAACCAGCCGTCATTCGTGAGATTTAAAAGAAAATCGGTGTCGGTTTCCACATGTTCGCGAGCGTATTGCGGAAAAGCGTCCTCAAAACAAATCAGGGTGGAAATTCTGGCATGGGGCGAAGCAATTTGAAACGGGACAGGTCCTTCACCGGAGGTGAAACCTCCATCAATCGGCGTGAGCCATTTCATAAACGGCAGCCAGCGAGACAGCGGCACATATTCACCAAAAATTACGAGCCGCCGCTTGCGATATGTTGCAGCCGCACGACCATTCGGCGCAAAAAGAAAACTACTGTTGTAATAATTAGTTTCCAAACGGCCGCCAGGTATTTCGTGAATCGCCGCATCGTCTGCGCCAAAAATTATCCAGACTTGGTGGCTCACAATTAAATTTGTGATCGCGCGGAACTTCGCTTCATCGAGCGGCGGCATGGCAGCTTCAGGCCAAATCAGCACATCCGGTTTTTCGGCCAGCGCTTTCTTCGAAAGCTCGATGAGTTTCTCGAACCGTGTGTCGCTCTGACTGGGATCGAAAATTAAAGTTTGTGGAATGCTGGGCTGAACGAGCGCAACTTTTAATTCACGCACAGGTGGATCGTGCCTTTTTAATTGGTTTAATCCGAAGTTAAACAGGAGCGCTGCAACAATTCCCGGGAGAGCAATTTCGCCGAACCAAAGCCGTGAGGACCGTGGTTTTTGAATTAGCAAACAACCCGTCGTGCAAAGTGAAACCGCGAACCAAACAAGCAAAAATGAAACGCCGTAAACGCCAGTGAAGGAGGCGAATTGAATCAGGGGAATCATTTTGCACTGCGTGATGCCGAGAAAATTCCACGGGAAACCGCTAAACATTCGAGCCATCACCATTTCGAGCGCCACCCAAATCGCTGCGCACGAAATTGACCAGACCGCGCGCTGTTTCCAGGTTATGGGCAAGAATAGTTCAGCCCTGCATGGACTTAAATTTGTCTGATCAAAAACAGGCTCCGTGTTTCTGGTCAGCCGCGAAAAAATTTTCCAACAAAACCAAACCCACACTGCGGGATACAGCGCGAGATAAGCACTCAGAGCGAGCCATCCAGCAATTGCTCCCAGTGGAAATGGAATATTCAGGAGCCAGCAAAGCGAGGTAAGGAAGTGCGCGAGACCCGCCACATAACCAATCCAGAATTGTTGGCGACGGGTCTTGCCGATGCCGCAAAACAAAATCAAACCGGGAGCAATCCAGGCAAATCCAGCGATGCTGAATTTTGGAAACGCGGCGGCGAGCATCAATCCCGCGAGAAGCGCCAAAAGGTAACGGCCGCGCAAAATTGTTCTGAAAAAAGATGGGTTCATGCTGCACTTGCAACGACAAATCCGCCCGCGCGACAAATCCGCGACATTTTTCTCTCTTCCATAATCATTTTTCTCACTCTAACGTAGTTGAAGTATGGAAACAGTTTCGCTCGGCACAAGCCAATTGCAGACGAGCCGTCTCGCTTACGGTTGCTGGAGAATTGCCGGCACATGGAACCCAGCTGAAGTCACGCCGGAAAAAGATGATGTCGGACGCCGCGCCGTGGTGGCCGCTCTTGAAGCGGGCTACACGATGTTTGATCACGCCGATATTTATTGTCGCGGTCACGCTGAAGCTCTTTTTGGCCAGGTGATCAAAGCGAATCCATCCGTTCGCGAAGAAATTATTGTCGCAACGAAATGTGGGATTCGTTTTGCGGGTGAGCCTTGGTCGGATTCGCCGCATCGTTATGATTTTTCCGCAGAACACATCATCGCCTCGTGCGAAGGTTCGTTGAAGCGACTGCAGGTCGAAACGATTGATCTGTTCCAATTGCATCGGCCGGATTATCTGATGAACCCGGAAGTAGTGGCAGACGCCTTCAATAAATTAATGCGCTCAGGAAAGGTTCGCGAGTTCGGTGTCAGTAATTTTCGTCCGTCGCAAATCGCCGTGTTGCAAAAAGCGTGTCCGATGCCACTGATTACTCATCAAGTCGAAATCAGTTTGGCGAAACTCGATTGTTTTAGCGACGAGATCCTGGACCAATGTCTTGTGGAAAAAATAACCCCACTGGCCTGGAGTCCGTTGGGCGGCGGGGTTTTCGGTTCGCCGGAAATTGATACGGGTCACGGTCCGCGCCATCCGGTTTCCGCGCATTTGCAGGAAACGATTTCCGCCATCGCCGAAGCACGGGGGGTGAGCCGGGCGGTCATCACGCTGGCGTGGTTGCTGAAACATCCGAGCAAGATTGTCCCGATCATCGGCTCGACGGATCCGCAACGAATCGCTGAACTGACCCACGCGCCGGAAGTCGATTTAACCCATGACGAATGGTATCGGCTCTTGGTCGCAGCACGGGGCGAAAAACTCCCTTGAAGTTTTAAGTTCTTAGTTTGAGCTTCAAACTTTCCCCATAATTAATCGTCACTCTTGAACAACTCAAAATTAGAAACTCAAAACTCAAAACTTCCCTCCGAACTGGGTTACCGGATGCCTGCGGAATGGGAACCGCACGCAGGAACCTGGTTCACCTGGCCGCGCTCCGACGGAATTAGTTTTCCCGACAAATACGATACCATCCCGTCGGTTTACGCCGAATTGATTCGCCATCTCGTTCTGGTTGAAGAGGTAAATATCAATGTCTGGCACGCAGAAATGGAGGCTTGGGTTCGCGAACTTTTGCGGAAAGAAAAAACTCCGCTCGACCGCGTGCGCTTTCATCATTTTCCCGCTTACGAACCGTGGTGCCGCGATCACGGCCCAATGTTTCTCGTGCGCGAACAAAACGGAAAACACGAACGCGCCATTGTGGATTGGGGTTACAATGCGTGGGGTGGAAAATATCCTCCATTCGATTTGGACGACGCCATTCCGCAACATGTGGCGGACCTTCGAGAGCTTCCACTTTTCTCTCCGAATATTGTCATGGAAGGCGGCTCCATCGAGGTGAATGGCTGCGGCTCTTTGCTCACCACGGAAAGCTGTTTGCTCAATCCGAATCGCAATCCGCATTTGAGCAAAGCTGAAATCGAAAAATATCTCTGTGATTATCTCGGCGTAACAAATGTCCTCTGGCTCGGCGATGGAATTATCGGCGATGATACAGACGGACACATTGATGACCTGAGTCGTTTTGTAAATCCATCAACCGTCGTGACGATTGTGGAAGAAGATCCGAGTGACGCTAATTTTGAAATCTTGCAGGAAAATTTGAAACGTCTTCAGAAAATGCGCGATGAAAAGAATTGTCCACTGCGCATTGTGGAAATCCCGATGTGCGGCGTGATCGAACACGGGGGCCAGCGTCTTCCCGCCAGTTACGCCAATTTTTACATCGCAAATAAAATTGTTCTCGTGCCGACCTATCGCCACAAGAACGACGCGCAAGCCATCGCCATTTTGCAAAAGGAATTTCCCGACCGCCGCGTCATCGGAATTGATTCAACGGAATTAATTTGGGGACTCGGCTCATTCCATTGCATCAGTCAGCAAGAGCCAGCGTAAATTAAGCGAACCTGCGCACCAATTCTCCTATCACTTTGTCGAGAACCTTTGGGACAGCCGATGAATGCGGCGCGGCAAGGCGTTCATTGAGTTGAGAATGCGCAGAGCGAACCTGTGATTCAACGAAAACCGGCGATTTCCAAGTCGTCATTTTTCAGTCTTGAATAACGGCTGCAGGTCCGGGTCATTCTGGGCCATGCGTTTGATTTGTTTGGTTTTTCCTTTCAACATAGCTCCCGCCAACCATCGCCCCGCTTCTTGAAGATTGCCCAGTTGG
>JBKJOA010000531.1:0-13044 GCA_046593365.1 Limisphaerales bacterium | reverse complement strand
ATCGAAGAATATTCGCAACTTCACCCTGCGGACTTGGCTGATCGTCTCCAACGTTTGCCCGCTGAAGAAGCGCGCGAAATTTTGACCCTGTTGCCGCCGTGGGTTGCGGCTGCCGTCGTGGCTGAACTCGAGCCGGAGAAATCCGCTGAACTTCTTTCGCAACTTTCATCCGAACAAGTCACGGATTTTCTCCAAAAACTTCCGTCCAACGAAGCGGCGGACATCGCTGGCGATTTGTCAGTCGAGCAACGAACCGAAGCTTTGGCCGATTTGTCGCCGGAACAATCCGCCAAAGTAAATGCGCTCTTGCGTTATCGCGAAGATACCGCCGGCGGAATCATGAGCGACCGCTTCATCGCGTTGCGTGTCGATCAGACCGTGCAGCAATGTCAGGAGACGCTTCGCTCGCGTGCTGAAGAAAAAATCGAAGACGTTTCGTATTTGTATGTCACCGACGCGCAACAAAAACTCATAGGCGTTGTTTCGTTGCGCGATTTGGTTTTTCGCAAGCCGGAGCGGCGCATCGAAGAAATTATGAATCGCGACGTGAAATCGGTTCGCGTCGATGCGGACCAGGAAGAAATCGCGCGGCGCTTCGAACACTATCATTACCTCGGTCTGCCGGTGGTCGATGAAAACGGGCGGCTCGTCGGCGTCGTGCGAGCAAATGATGTCCTCGGAATCGCGCAACACGAAGCCACCGAAGACATGCAATTGATGGTCGGTTTGTCCGGCGAAGAACGCGCGTTGACGCCGTGGACCAAATCCATTCGCACGCGATTACCCTGGCTTTTAGTCAATTTGGCCACGGCATTTCTCGCGGCGGCAGTCGTCGGATTTTTTGAAAGCACGATTGCGCAATGGACGGTGCTCGCGATTTTTCTACCGATTGTAGCAGGGCAGGGTGGCAATGCGGGCGCGCAAACTTTGACGGTGATCATTCGCGATCTCGCGCTCGGCGAAATTTCTCCCGGCGACGGCCGCAAAGCTTTGAAGAAAGAACTTTTGCTGGGACTGGCCAACGGTTTGGCGATTGGCCTCGTGGTTGGCGTGCTGGGTTATCTCTGGAAAGGTCAGGCCATACTCGGTTGCGTAATCGGACTCGCGATGCTGCTCAACATGGCGGCCGCCGCACTCGCCGGGGTGCTGATACCATTTGGTTTGAAAGCGGCAAAGATTGATCCCGCGCTCGCTTCCAGCATTTTCGTGACGACGGTGACGGACGTCGCCGGGTTTTTTTTCTTTCTGGGGCTGGCGACCCTCGCACTGCATTGGTGGGGAGGATCGATTTGAAGTTTCGGGACGATCAATTCAACGCTCGTCAACGGCAGAAAAGATTTTAGCATTTCACCGTGTATCCCTGGCGAAACAAATCGGAGCCATACCTTCTAAAGATCCAGGAGTTTGTCCGCCATAATCTGAAGCAAATCTGGGCGATTCGTGAAAAAATATTTTTCAGCGAAGAGGCGTTGCACTTGGTTTTGGCAGGAATGGTTGGCGTCATCGGTGGTTTCACCAATCTCATTTTTTATCACTGCATTCGACTCGTCCAAGCCGTGATTTTCGGCGAAGCGCGTGATCCGGTGCGCATGGCGGAAACACTTCTCGGGTGGCAACGATTCTTAACTCCAGCGCTCGGTGGCCTGGTGGCGGGAGCAATTCTTTACTGGGGTCTTCGTTTGGTGGGCAAGCAAGGTTCCACCAATTTTCTTGAAGTGGTGGTGGCCGGGGATGGCCGACTGCCTTTTCGCTCGGCGTTGGTGCGCGGGATTTCCTCCTTGATCAGCATTGCCACGGGCGCGTCCATCGGGCGCGAAGGTGCCATCACTCAACTCACGGCGATGTTCGCATCAAAGTGGGGTCAGCTCGCGCGCTGGCATCCGTACCGGTTGCGGTTGCTCGTGGCCTGCGGTGCCGCTTCCGGTTTGGCCGCGGCCTACAATGCGCCCATCGCGGGCGCGGTGTTTGCGGCGCAAATTGTCCTCGGCAACTTTTCGATGAATCTTTTCGCTCCGCTGGTTTTTTCCTCGGTGATCGCTTCGATGTTGTCACGAAATTTCTTTGGCATTACCCCCTGGTATTCCATGCCAGCTTTCAATTTCACCAGTGTTGCGCAACTGCCCTGGTTTGTTTTGCTCGGTGCGCTCGCCGGAGGGCTGGGCGTGCTTTTCATAAAAATGTTGCGGCGGAGCGAAGAGTTTTTTTCGGCCATCCAAATTCCGGTTTATGGGCGACTGGCGTTGGGCGGCGCATTGGTTGGCATGATTGCCGTCTATTTTCCACAGGTCTGGGGAAATGGCTACTCGGTCGCGAACGATATTTTGCACAACAACTTTGAGGTTAATCTGCTCCTTGCCATTTTCCTTGCGAAACTCTTGGCGACGGTGCTCTCGATTGGCTCTGGCGCGGTCGGCGGAGTTTTTACGCCAACTCTCTTTCTCGGTGCTGCTCTCGGCGCGTTGTTCGGCAAAACATTGTATTGGGCAGGGTTTGGAGAAGACTTGCCGATTGGCGTTTTTGCGCTGGTCGGGATGGGGAGTGTTCTGGCCGCAACCACGCGCTCACCATTGCTCGCCATGATCATGGTCTTTGAAATGTCGTTGAACTACTCGCTTATGCCCGCGCTGATGCTCGCGAGTGTTATTTCAACTTTGGTGGCGCGGCGCTTCCATCCCGAATCCATCTACACCGAGCCTCTTCGCCAAAAAGGTCTCACGCTGGAATCAGAAATAATGCGCGCTGGAGCGGCGACCGAAGAGACGGTGGGCGACCTGATGCAAGCACCGGTTGCTCCGGTGTCTGAAACCGCCACGATCCATGAGATTGCCAATCGGTTTCTGACGAGCGCAAATAATTTTTTACCCGTAGTTGACCAGAAACAACGGTTGTTAGGCTTGGTTGCGTTGCACGATTTGAAGGAATATCTCAATGCCGGCCAGGAACTGAACGCGATTATCGCCTACGATGTGATGCGCCCGGTGCCGCCTTGCCTGACCCCCAATCAGCGATTGCTCGACGCGCTGCCTGTATTGCTGGCGAGCGAACAACGAAATGTTCCCGTCGTAAATACATTCAAAGAAAATCGCTTAGTTGGATCGGTCGTTCGCGCCGAAGCCTTGGGCTTGCTCTCGGAAGCGATTGCAGCCAGGAGTGTCACGCTAAACACATCCGAGCCTGAGAATCCTAAAGCAACGCCGCCCAACCCAATAATGCCGCCACCAGCCAAATAGCGAGAACGGCCCGCAGTGGATTGAATCCTCGTCGCACCAACTGGTGGGAAAAGTGATTGTTGTCGCCGATGTAAAAAGGCTTTCCCATTTTCCATCGTAAAATCACCACTGAAACGAGATCAGCAAGTGGGACGGCCAGAATCAGGAGAGGCCTGAGAACAGACAAAGTCCTTTGATTTTGAGGTGTGTAGAAGTGCGGAAGAATAGCGAGAACCGCCAAAAGAAAACCGACCAGATGACTGCCGGCGTCCCCCAGAAAAGCAGAGGCTTTTGGAAAATTGTAAGGTAGAAACCCAAGCAAAGCACCTGAGGTAACAAACGCCAAAATCGCGACGAGATATTGTCCTGCTGCAGCCGCGCTCAAACCGAAATACCATGCGCCGATCAAACCCACGCCGGTGCAAAGGCCATTCATGTTGTCCATGAAATTGAAGGCGTTTGTCACAGTTAATATCCACAAGATTGTGATGACGTAGCTGAACAAAATATTTGGAACGAACAGCGTAATTCTCACTCCAGCCGCAGCAACCAGCAGCGCGATTAAAAACTGCCCGGCGAATTTTTTCTTCGCGCTCAACTCGTGTTTATCGTCGATCCAGCCGAGCAGGAGCATTCCCATTGCACCGACGAATATCGCGCCCAGTTCGAGTCCGCGTTTTTCGAGTCCGTAGCGAAGCAGTGCAAATGTTTTTGTATCGGGCGAGGCAAAAAAAATAAAAATGGTCGCGGCAATAACTGGGATCGCTATGCCCGTCATCACCGCGAATCCTCCAGAGAGTGGAATCGGGCTGTGGTGGATTTTTCGCTCGCCCGGATCATCCACCAAACCGATTCGTAAAAATTCTTTCCTCCAGAGAGACGAAGTCAGCCAGGTGGTGAGCAACGCCGCCGTGAACGCGACCAAATAAATATTGAAAGGAAAAATCAATCGCGTTGGGTGTTGGCTCCAAGTTTAATGTATAGGTCGTAAATATTTTCAACCATGTGATCGACGGAAAAAAATTCCTTTACAATTTGTTGTCCACGATTGCCCAATTTTTGTCGCAGCTCCGGATGTTCGGCAAGCAGGATCATTTTTTCAGCTACGGCGGCGGTATTTCCGGGCTGAATCAGGAATCCGGTTTCGTCTGTGATACAAATTTCCTTGGCACCATCGCAATCATAGGCGACAACCGGTTTCGCAGCGGCCAAAGCCTGCGAGAGGGCGCGCGGCAAGCCTTCACGGAGGGACAAATGAACCAGCGCGTCCATGATTCCAACATAACGCGGCACTTCGCCGGAGGGAATCAGGCCTGTAAAAATGAACTGCTTTTCCAATCCTAAAGCGCGCGTACGCAATTCAAAACGCGGACGCCACTTTCCGTCACCCACGAGAAGGAATTTTATTTGCGGACAGCGCGAGACCAGTTCTGGCGCCATCGCAAACAAATCGTCATGACCTTTTAGTTCGAAGAGCCGGGCAATTTTCCCGACGACAAAATCATTCGGCGCTATCCCAAGTGTTTGCCGCAAGGCGGGATCGTTCGATGCGGACAAAAACGGCTCCAGTTCAAATCCGCTGAAAATGCGCGTGTATTGTTCAGGTCGTCCGATGTTCGCCGCGAGATACTGTTGGGTCATCGCATTCGCAACGGAGATAAAATGCGTGGTGAATTTTGCGGCGTAATGCTCAGCGGAACGGAAAATAAAATTGGCAAATTTATTTTGGAATCTGCCGAAGGAAGGCCCGTGAATGGTATGAACAATCAGGGGAACTCCCGCACGATGGGCCGCGATGCGTCCGAGAACCCCGGCTTTCCCACTATGGGTATGAACGATGCCAGGTTTTGTGTGCTTAAAGATTTGGGTGAGATGCGCCAGCGCACGCCAGTCTTTGTACGGATGAACCTGGCGAACCAAATCGGGTACAATTGTAAGGAGGTTTGGTGTTGCGACGAAAGCGGTTTCCAGAGAACCCTCCGGTCCAGTTGTCCGCCCGGAAATTAAATCGACCTGCAGTCCTTTTTTGCGATGTAAACCGAGAACGGTTGAGACTGTATTTTCCTGCGCGCCCCCGACAATCAATCGAGTGATGACGTGAGTGACACGCATCCTGATTAACTTTTTTCGTTCTCCAAAGTATTCAAACGCTTCTTAACTTCGACGGCTTCAGCACCTCCAGCGGGCGCGTATTTCAGGTAAAGTTTATAATTTTTAATGGCGAGCGCTCGTTCTTTCCGCTTCTCGGCAACTTGAGCCAGTCCGTAATAAATTTGAAATGTGTTCTTTGGAACCTTTTCAAGAAGTGCATTGTAATCGCGCTTGGAATCATCCAGCTTGCCGCTCTGTAGGTTGGCAATCGCCCGATTGAGCAGCGCCGAGCTGTTATCGGGTTGCAACTTTAAGAGTTGATCCAACGAAACGACTGCCTCATTGAATTGGCCGAGTTGCATGTTCAAAACTGCTTTGGTGAACAGCGCGCGCGAGCTTTGTGGAAAAATCTGCAACTGTTTTTGCACATTTTTGAGGGCATTCGTGTATTGACGCATGTCCAAATAAAGCTGCGTTAAAATCGCGAGCCGGGTTTCGTCTTTTGGATTTTCCTGCACGGCCGCCATCAAGATTTTTTCCGCGGTGGGAAAATCATTTTTCGCCAAATAGGATAGCGATTCGACCCGGAGCAGTTCGGAATCTGCATTGGTGCTGAGGAGCGAAGTCTTCTGATTTTCGCGAAGCTGATGCACTAATTTGAGCGCTTCATCCGGTTGTTGAATTTCGATGTAACTCTTGGCGAGAGACAACCGAGCTTCAAAGCTTTTTGGGGTTAGTTCCAGAGTGCGGGTGAAGAGCTGGATGGATTGCCGGAGATTTCCGCCGCGCGCTAGAATTTCCCCCAGGCGCAGGCAGAAATTAGGTTCATCGAACGGCCCATTCCAAGTAATGGCGGTGGGTAAATCTGGATATTGCCCGAGTTTTCGTTCCAATTCTTCATCAGCTTGCACGGGTCGAATTTCACCTTTGCGAAGGCTGGCATTAAACTGCTGGTTAACATGTGCGGCGACATTCTCGGGATTAAGCTTCATCGCGTCGGTGAAAGCCCGACTCGCATCTTCAAGCCGTTTCGCTTTTTGTAATTCTGTTCCCCAAAAATTCAATGCCCGGGAATAGTAGCTATTCACGAGTTTGACTTCGGCACTCTGAGACGCGAGCGAAGAAACCTCTGGCAGCACATCTTTCTGGAACGACACCCAAAATGTTTGGTTTTCGGCCAGTTCCTCAGTGGTCATTTTTGGAGCCAACAGGCTGTTGGTTGAATACAGCTTGAGTTCATAAACGAGCTTGTGCGGCATTGGATAAAATTTCTCGAAATAATAGCCAAAGCTGGGATGCAAATAATAAATTGGGTGAGTTTTGCTAAGTGTTTCTAGGTGCTGCATTAGGCCCGCGTCTGATACGCGATTGGTTGGATTCGGTTCTGGGAAATCCTTATTATGTCGTTTGTGAAGATATTGCTGATATTCGGGATAGGGAAGCGAACCTGTCTCGAGGAAAATGTTGTCGGAAGCTTTTCCCATCTGTGTGTAAAACGCTTTCAATAAAAGGAGCCGATTTGGGTCATCACTCAAAATTACGGCATTGTTTGCCGGTAATGATTCTGCCGTTAGCTTGGAAAACTGGTTCAGGAAAGCGCCATTGTTAACTTTTATGAGCGGATAGTTTTTTCGAGCCAGGGCAATCGGCACTCCAATTGCGGTCAATCCTGTCGCGATGAGAATCAGGAGGTTCACCAGTTTAAACACACTCGATGAGCGCGCCCATTTTTGCATCGGCTCGCGGCCAAAAACCAGCAGGGCATAACCCATGAAATATCCGACGGTCAGCGCGGTTAAATAGTAGAAGCTGAGGAAAGGCAATAGCTCGAATCCAAGGAAACGCGGGCTGAATTTTGGATCGAAAAATATCCAAAGGCCGATGGCGAGAAAACCCAGGTGCGTGACGCGGAACATCAGCGCGGTAATCGTCGATCCAACGTGACTCAGATCGCCGCGAAACGAGGGCCAGCGGATACCAATCATCATGAGCGGCAGCAACGAGGTGAATGCGATCATAAACAAATGGGACCGCAATGAAGTCGCATAGACAAACGGCAGGTTGAACAAATAGTTTTTTTGAAAGCGAAGATGGTCTTTCAACACTCCCCAAAAAGTTGTGTTCGATTCAGAAGCGAAAATTGCCAGTAACGGAAAAAACAAATAAAATGACAACCCGATTGCTCCGAAAACCGCCAACCGAAAAACAAAACGGAAGTTAAAGAAGCTCGCCCCCTTCATCCAAATGAGTGCGGCCAGAAATAGAGGAAAAAATCCGATCATCGCCCAGTTGTTCGTCATGCCCAGCCCGTAAACGAAAGCAAATTTCGCGATCCAGCTTTCACGTTGCGAAAGCCGGTATTCCAGCAAGCAACGAATCACGTAAGCAAACAACAGCAAGTCGAGCATCTCGCCGGTAGCGGCAATCGCGTTTTCCCAAAAGGTGAGCTGCAATCCACACACCAGTACCGCCACCAGTGGGGGCAACCAGGCGTAAGGAATGGAATGGAAAAGTTTTCCGGTTTCCCGCTGGCGTTGTTCACGGGTTCGGTCGTGCGGCAATATGGAAACGGAACGGGCCAGCAACGCCATGGTGAGGGCCGCGCAGAGCGCGGAAAAGAAATTCAGCGCGACGAGTTGTGATGTTCCCGTAAGCCAGCCGAACGGGTAAGTCATGAGGGAATGGAGTGGAGTAATCGTTGTGGGACGCCAACTGAGATTTCCTGGATTCCAATCCCATCCCGCGATTTTTGAGACCACCGGCAGACTCTTCAAGGTGACCCAGTGACTTAGTGTGAATAAATAAACCAGCAAAACGCCCGCCGCGATTATCCAGGGGAGAAATCGGGACAGGATGCTGGTTTGAATTTGTTTCTCGGGGAGATGTTCCGTTTGTTCTGTCGTCATTGCTTAATTAGTTGAGTCGATGGCTGAAATGTTGGCAAGCCTTTGCGCCGTCCTTCAGCTCGCGCGCAAGTCAGCCACGCACTCGACATGTTGTGTTTGCGGGAACATATCGAGTGGAACCACTTTCGCCAAGGCAAAGACACCGTTTCCGCAAAGAACGTTCAAGTCACGCGCCAAAGTCGCGGGATGGCAGGACACGTAAATAATTTGCGACGGCCTGACTTTTTCAAGCAATTGCATGGTCTCCGGCGGACAACCGGTGCGGGGAGGATCAAGAATAATGGTCGTGGCGCCCCGATCATAACGGCCGATCAAACCGGGTAACAATTCTTCGGTGCGCCCGCCCAAAAATTCGCCGTTGCTCAAGCCGCGTTTCTCCGCATTTTTTCGTGCCGCGACGATTGCCGGCATGTCCACTTCAATCCCGACGAATCGTTCCACAAGGTCGCCCAGTTCAACACTGAAAAAGCCAACGCCACAATAAGTGTCGATCAGAAAACGCGATTTGCCATCGCGCAATCGTTCGCGCACGGCTTGCACCAGTTTCGGCAAAAGAAAAAAGTTATTTTGAAAAAACGAATCACGCGGCAACTCCCAGCCTTCCGGTGGCACGCGCAGGACTACTTTCAGCCCGCCTTTGGGCGGCGGATTTTTGCGGACGTGTTGAATCTGTTGGTTCAATGCAGGCTCGGCGATTTTGCACTCCTCGATATCCACAACGAGCCGACTATCCACGCGAATGAAGCCGATGTTCAGACCTTGTTTAAATTTATCCCACTGGCTGCGAATCATTATCCGATTTCGATATCCGTAGGGCTGAGGGCAGGGGACGACAGGATCAATCAGCGCTTCAGAAAATTTTCCGACCCGGCAGAAAAGATCGACGATTTGCTTATGCTTGATGCGAAGCTGCGCCGCGTACTCGATGTGCTGATATTGGCAACCGCCGCAAACGCCGAAATATCGGCAAGGCGGCGTGACGCGTTCCGGCGAAGGTAAAATAACTTTCAGCAATCGAGCGCGGGCAAATCGTTTTTTAACTTCTGTGATTTCGACTTCAACGTTTTCACCCAAAGCGACGAAGGGAACAAAAATAACAAAATCTTCCAGCCGCGCGACGCCTTCGCCGCCGAATGCGATGTCGGAAACAGTGACTGAAACCTTTGTGCCTATAGATAAATCCACAGGCTCAAGTTACGGACGGGTGCAATGTGGGAAAAGATTTTTGTCAGGAAGAAATTTTTTGAGTTGGTCCAGGTGTTAGGCGTCTTATTGTGAAGGAAGCCCGAGCGAACATATCCAATAAAACAAACGCGATTACAGCATTGACGATGAAGGAGGACGAGAGACGCTCAGGACTCAAGCAGAATGATGTTTTGTTAAATCAAAATTGAGCGCGCAAAATCTCCGCCGCTGCAACTTCGTTGCAGATTTTTTGATACGCTTCATCGATATCCACTTTTGCGCCGGAACCGGGAGCGAAACCGCAATCAGGATTCAACGTGATTCGTTCTGGCGCGAGAAATTGGCAAGCCTGTTTCACGCGGCTGACAATGGTTTGGGCCGAATCAATTTGGCCGGGCGCAACGCTCACGCAGCCTAGGCCAATTTCCAAATCTTCGCGGAGCTTTTTGAAAACGGCCATGTCGCCAGTGCCAGGTGCGGTGAATTCCATCGTAAGATGATGCACTTTCAAATTATTTAGCTGTTTGAGAATTGGCTCGTAGCCGCCTTGGAATTGCGCTTCTCCCCGAACTCGCGCGCCCGCGCGGCGACACAAATGCACGGCGAGTTTTATCCCGCTGATTCCGCTCACGAGTTGATTGACCATTTCGACGGAAAAATCGGCGGCGGCTTCGGCGTTCGGATATTGTGAACGCACTTGCGGATCGACGAAGAGGCAAAGATGCGGGTCGTCAATTTGCGCGATGTCCGCACCGGCTTCACGAATCAATTCCAGTTCGCGGTGGAGAATCGGAACGCAATCGCGCACAAAATCGTCGCGGTTCGGGTAGGCCTTCTTTGATTTTTCGGGATGCCACATGCGTTCGCCGAGTAGAGCGGGGGACGGCAAGGTTGCTTTGATTTTTCGGTTCGTGATTTTTTTGAGAAATATAATTTCTTTCGCGATGAAACCGGGAGTTTTCGCTGAAAGTTTATCAACGACGATGGTCCAAGGGCGATTGTCGGCGGGGTTGTAGCCAAGTTCAAAACCGTGCGCGAGTTCAGCAATGACGCCGATGTAGGATTTGCGCCGCCATTCGCCGTCGGTGAGAACGTCGAGTCCAGCGTGTTCCTGCAACGCGACGATGTAACGGATCGCTGCGTCCATCTCGTATTCGTAACGTTCCGGCGAGAGTGGCGGTTTGTCGTTGATGAGATCGAGGACGAATTGCGAACGCGGCATCGAGCCGACGACGGAGGTTGGAAAAAGAATGTTTCTCATAAATTTTAGTCGAGAATCATTTGTCTTTGCGAAGCTGCTTAACAAGCGCTTGCATTTTTACTAACGAAAAAGCGGCCCACTGTTTTGGCAAATCTCTGTCTGCGTTGTAATCGCCAATGATCTCCAACTCACGGGCTGTTGGAAAATGGCGAAGATATGTTCTGACCCATTCCTCTCGGCTGTTGCATTTCCTCAAACTTTTTAAAATCGAAGCCTTCTTGTCTTTCTCATCGTCAATATAATCGCAGTCGAAGCATGTTGCGTCGGCTTGTCCAAACCGATTTTCACAGGTTGGATTTTTGCAGCGCCAAAGTCGTAATGTCTTCTTTTTACCAACAGCAATGGAAGTAATGTCGGCAGTAGAAACATCGAACGTCCATTTCGGTTCAGTGCCTTCGGCTGGGAAAAAGGTAAAAGAAAACTGGTCGCCACCATCTTCAATAAGGCCACCAACTGCGAAATCAGCCTGAATAAGATCATCGGAAGAAGTCGTTACAATTTCGTGAGATTCCTTGATGAGACCAGATACTTCGCGGAAAAATTGCACGAGGTTCTTAGGAATTATAACTGCCTCAAAAACTTTTGGTTTGATGTTTTGCGTACGCATGATTCCCAAGTGAAGAACGCAACGTTAACTTATCCAAAACTTCTGCGCCAATTCGAAATCCTGTTGCGTATCGACTTCCATGTAATTTCCCGGCGTGTCCGCGTGCGCCATTTTGTGTCCGGCTTCAATCATGTCTTGCAGAAGATGAATGAAATACGCCCTTTCAAAAAAGGCGGCTTCGCGGAAGGGTTTTCCAGCAAATTTTTCACGCGCTTGGTGGAAATGTTCTTTCAATGCCGCTGCGCCCGCTTCGGAAAACTTTGCCAGACCAGTGAATTCGCCGTAAGCCGCGCTCGGTTCAATGCCGCGATGAACGCGAGTGACGTGACCATTTAACACCGTGACTTTTTCCGCGTCGTCGGGTGGATGATTGCTGCGATGCACGTAACGTTCAAGCCAGCGCGTATCAACCGAAAGTGAAATATCCGCTTCGCTCGCCAAAAGTTTTTTCACGACATTGGCAGTGAAAAGAATATCCGAGTAACCACAAATAAACGGTTCGCTCATCAAATCTTCCGCATACATAAGCGAGGCGAGAATGTTGTTGTTCTCCCAATCGACGTTGTGGCGAAAGGTGAATTGCGGATAATCGCGTCGAACCTTCTCAATTTGATAACCACCGATGAAACAAATGTCCTGGAGGCCGTTGGCGGCGAGCGATTCCAATCCCCAATCCAGCATGCGTTTGCCTTGAATTTCCGCAAAACATTTTGGCGTGTCGGCGGTGGTGGGCATTAATCTGCGCCCGCGTCCCGCTGCAATAATAATGGCTCTCATGGGGTGGCCAAAGATGACCAGAGACTCTGTGGAAGAAAAGATTTTTTGTCGCAGCCATCCGCGTCAGGCTGAGAGGAAATTAAAATTCGCCGAGGTTTGCAGCGATATTACTTGAAGCACCTGTCTCGCGAGATTATTTTGCCAACCGAATTTGCCAGGGCCCATGGAATGAGGACTTACGAACCCCGCCAGGGCAGGAATGCAGCAACGGTAGTTTGCTCCACATCCGCCGTGGTCACCCTGGCTTTTTCTTAACTCGGAATGCGGAACGCGGAATGCAAAATGGCATCTCAACGCGTTTCCGGGTTCCGCATTCCGAGTTCCACGTTCAAATGAGTTATCAAGTCATAGCTAGAAAATATCGTCCGCAACGATTCGCGGATGTGGTCGGCCAGGAACACGTCACCCAGACTCTTTCCAACGCCATCACGCAAAATCGCATTGCCCACGCCTATCTTTTCGTCGGGCCGCGTGGCACCGGAAAAACGACGATTGCGCGAATTTTTGCCAAATGCCTCAACTGCACCGGCGGTCCGAAAATAGATTTCCCCGACGACGATCCGCGCGCCAACGAGATTACCGAAGGCCGCTCGCTCGACGTCATGGAAATCGACGGCGCGAGCAATCGTGGCATTGATGAAATTCGCGAATTGCGCGAGACCGCCAAATACGCGCCCGCCGGTTCCAAGTTTAAAATCTACATCATCGATGAAGTTCACATGTTGACGAAGGAGGCGTTCAACGCACTTCTGAAAACGTTGGAAGAACCGCCGGCCCATGTGAAATTCATGTTTGCCACGACCGAACCGGAAAAAGTTTTGCCGACAATTCTTTCGCGCTGCCAACGCTTCGATCTGCGCAGAATTCCCGCGAAACTCATTGTTGATCACCTCTCTTACATCGCAAAAAAAGAGGGCGTAAAAATTGATGACGCCGCCCTGCACGCCATCGCTCGCGGTTCTGACGGCGGAATGCGCGACGCCGAATCGACGCTCGATCAACTCATCA
>JBKJOA010000344.1:0-5193 GCA_046593365.1 Limisphaerales bacterium | reverse complement strand
ATCTCAGTTTCTGACTCAGGCTCAAGAGTATCCTTCAAATTATTCGGACCAAAGGTGAGAAAGCGGCGATAGGCCAGCGGAGCGAGGAATTTATTCTGCTTCAACGCGGTTACAACGATACACCAAAAAGTGAACCACGGTGAAACGGGATAAATTCCATCTCCCCCGCACCTACAACCTCGCCAGGACTCGGAGACATTTCCCCAACCGCACGTTCCGGCTCAGGCCAATTCAGGATCCTCGCGAGTCCAAATTGCCACTTGCTTCCTAAAAATTACGACCCTATATTGCGCGCTCTTTTTAAGAGAACGATCAATTTATGCGACGACCAAAAGGTATCAAAACCAGAAAAGCGGTAGCCAAACGTTTTAAAATCACAGGCACCGGAAAGATTAAACGTTCACGCGCCGGCAAACGCCATTTGCTGCAAGGCAAAAGCTCGAAACGTCGCCGCAGTCTCGGCACAGCTAAAATGGTGGATAAAACTGATATGTATCGCATCTTGCAGAATCTGCCGTTTAGCCACTAAATCTAATCCAACTAATTTTTAAATCCCATGCGTGTTACAAATGCTCCAGCTTCCCGCAAACGTCGTATTCGGACAATCAAAGCCGCCAAAGGCTTTCGCTTAAAACGTTCGGCACTTTATCGCTACGCCGCCGATGCGCTGGATCACGGTCGCCAATACGCCTATCGCGATCGCAAAGTCAAAAAGCGCACTTTCCGCGCTCTCTGGCAAATTCGCATCAACGCCGCCGCCCGGGCCGCTGGCATGACTTACAGCCGTTTCATCGAAGGTTTGAAAGCCGCCAATTGTGGATTAGATCGGAAAGTTTTGGCCGACATCGCCGCGACCGATAACGCTGCGTTCATCGAACTGGTGACGCTCGCTCAAAATGCTTTGAAGGCAAAGCCTGCCAAGACCGCTAAAGCTTAAATTCCAATTGATACAATAAACAGGCGACCATTTAGTGGTCGCCTGTTTTATTTGGGAGACAGAATTTTAAAAATCAAAGATGGCTCATTTGTTGAAAAATAATTCTGTAAATTTTGTTAATTCTGTCAAAACTCCTCGCGCACTATGTCTTTCTTAAACGAACTTGAGCCGCTCAAACAAGACGCGCTTGCTGATTTGAAAGCCGCCGCAGATTTGGCAGCCTTGGAACAAACCAAAGGAACTTACCTCGGCGCGAACGGAAAATTCACCGCGCTGATGAAACAACTCGGCACGTTGACCAAAGAAGAACGTCCCGCCGCCGGAAAACTCATCAACCAAACCAAAGTTGAATTGGAAACCGCACTGGCTGAACGTCGCTCAGAATTGGAATTGAAATGCGCGCTACCAAAAGAACCAACAGATTTCACTTTGCCGGGACGCCGACGCACTCTTGGGAAACTTCATCCACTAACGCAAGTCTCCGACGACATAGTGCGCGCCTTTCGGAAAATTGGTTTTGCTGTCGCGGACGGACCCGAAATTGAAGACGAATTCCATTGCTTCGACGCCCTCAACACTCCCGCTGATCATCCCGCGCGCGATTTGCAGGATACTTTTTATTTATCAAAGAATAGCGCAAACAATTCCCCCTCTCTTGGGGGAGAGGGCCGGAGTGAGGGCGAGAGTAAATCATTTCTCCTTCGCACTCACACGTCCTCCGTCCAAATCCGCGTGTTGCAAAAACAACCGCCGCCCGTTCGCATCATTTCGCTTGGCCGCGTATTCCGCCGCGACAACGCCGATGCCACACACAATCCGACCTTTCATCAGATCGAAGGTTTGTACGTGGACAAAAATGTGACGGTTGGCGATCTGAAAGGAACCGTCGAATTTGTTTTCAAAGAGTTGATGGGGTCAGACGTAAAAGTTCGATTTCGTCCACATTATTTCAGCTACACCGAACCCAGTTTCGAAATCGATTTCTCAAGTTCGCTCGTGAAGAAGATGGGCAAAGACTGGTTGGAAATCGCTGGGTGCGGAATGGTGCATCCCCAGGTTTTTGAAAATGTCGGCTACGATCCTGAAGTCTGGAGCGGCTGGGCGTTCGGCTTCGGCATCGAACGCATCGCGATGATTCGTTACGGAATTAACGACATTCGCCTCTTCTACGAAAACGACGTTCGCTTTCTGAAACAGTTTTAGAACTTCGACACAGTTATTTCAACGCGCTGACTTTTTGTTCCGAACCCGGCTTGCGCACATGAATTAAAATCGGGAGCGACGTTGGATTTCCAGATTGCTTGGCCTGGCAATACGCGAGCCGATCCGTTTCAGGAACCCACTTGGCCGCCTTTAGAAAAATCTGCCGTTCATTTTCACCCTTGGGAATCAAGACGCCACTCAGTCCAATATTGTCCACGATCACGCCGTGTGGAAGATTTTCCACCGTGAACGTAACGAGGTCTTCGTGCCCGGAACGTTGCACCTTCAACCAGGCTGGCACAGATTGGCCGGGCGCGATCGTAATTTCCAATGGCTTCTCAGAAACGGATCGAACAACAAAATTGGTTTCGGTTTCAACGTAAGGTTCGACTGAGACAATCAATTTTGGTTTTTCGCCCAATTTAATTTTCCCAAGATTGTTGACGTCTTTGACGATCTTTTTCCCGTTGATCATCGCGGTTGCCGTAATTTTGGTTTGCGCCATTTCACCGGGATCTTTGGCATCAGCCGCCGCGAAAATTGTGCCGTTCGCAGCGATATGGCCGGATTCAATAACGACTGGAGTTGAACACGCAAACCCCGAAGGAAAACCGCTGATTTCCACCGCGATTTCGTCGTCGAAACCATCAATGCGTTCTGCCATGAAGGAAAATTCCTGTCCGCTGCCCGGCGGGACGGATGGATTCGCGCCGTTCAACGTAACTTTGAAATCTGGTCTCGCGGGACGCACCGCAAGGCGATAGGCAAATCGATTGCCACTGCGGCCCAGGCTGTCTGTGACACGAACCAGATAAGCTCCATCCGACGGAACCGTGAAAAGTAAGCGCGAATCGCTGCCGGTATTTCGTTCGCCTCCGTCGTCATTGGCGTAATAAAGCGGAAAAACGGGAAGTCCATTCGGGACTAATTTCGTTCCGGGCGGATGCGCCTCGACGATGTAGCAAGGCTCGTCCAACGCGTGAACAATCCCGCTCGTGTCGAAATAACAGTGACGTTTACCACCGAGGGAATAAAATTGAAAACCGGAATCCGGTCCTTGCGGCATCCGAAAAATTTTCGCGACTTCGCCCTGCAAATACATCAATTCGTTCAACTCCATTTCCGTCCAATTTTCCACGCGAATGTCCGGGGTGTTGGCGTCAACCGGACGGAAATTGATGTGCGAATCGCGCACCGCCTGTAAGAGCACGCGTTCCACCTGCGTTCCGTCGACGTGCAAAATTTCAATCCGGGTGTCAATCGGCGAACCGCGCCGCGCCGCTTCCATTTCAACGACCAAAATCTGGCTCGCCTTCGCGTCAAATTGAAACAAATCAACATCATGAAAAACATCTCTGCTCATTTTTGAACTTCCTATATTTTCTGACCAGATTCGCCCGTTCATGGTGCCGGGATTTCTCATCTTGTTCGCTTCGCCTGGCGAATTGTTGGGTTCAACTTCGAGCACTTCAATTCCGTCCGTGGCGAGAACTTTGAGTGCCTTGCGTGAACGAAATTTATCAAGGTCGAGTGGCACATCCATTTCTGCTACTTTTTCGGCCTTAAATTTCACGCTGCTTTTCAGGGGAAGATTGTAGCCCAACAATTCGACTTCGGCTTCGGCATTCGTCGTCACGCTTAAAGGAAAACTGCCGATGACTTCTGGAAATTCACCGATGGACAACCGGTAAAAGTGGTCAACCGAACCCGCGAGCGTTTCATCCGAAACTCGCACCGTATAATTTCCGCTCGCGGAAAATGTGTGAATGAGCAAAGGATCGCCGCCATCGAAACTGTTGTTGTTCGCCAGCATTTTCCCTTTCAAATCAAACAAAGCCAGCATGACGTTCGCCTTTGAACCAATGCTCTTGGCCGCGAGATCGAACACAATCGTCTGGCCAGACTTTACCGCAAACTCCACTTCGTCGCTGTCCGCCATCGGATCGAGCGCGCCCCAGAAGGTCATCGGCACCTTTGCCAATTTCGTAATTTTGTTCGTGGTGATTTCGGAAAATTGCGGCAAATCATCGACGTAAAGTTTTACTTTGCCGCTCTCACCCTTTTCATTTTTTACGGAAATGTCGTAGCCCCCTCGCGCCAAATCAGAAGCCGCCGTGATTTTTATCCAGGCTTCGGTTGGCTTCTCATCTTCGTCTTCAAGAATTTCCCCTTTCAATTTCGGATTCGAAAAGATCAATTCCGTCAGCCCAATAAAATTTGTTCCGACGAGTTTTACTTTGGTTTCAACGTCGCGTTGAATTCCGCGCGGCTCCAGTCGTGAAATGTCGGGCTTGTCGCCAACCGCCTTTGCTTTTTCCATCTTCGGCTTCTTTGCCGCCGAGAGCGTCAGAACGCTGAGAATCAAACAACATGCGAGTAAACGAATTAAAATATTTTTCATACCAGCTTATTTGGAAATTTGTTTAGCAACGGCGTTGGTCGCAAGATTGGTTGAAATTAATTTACCATCGACCGCGCTGTAAAATCCGAGCGTGCCATCCAATCGTCCTACAACAATGGTTTTGTTTTCAGAGGCAAAGGAGAGTCCAGTGCCCCAGTCGGATTGCGGTTCCAAAAGCAATTTCTCTTTCAATTCGATAGCATCCCAAAGTTTGACGGTCCGATCGTCAGCGGAGGAAAGGAGCAGCTTGCCGTCGCTGGAAAAAACCAGCCGCAAAATC
This sequence comes from Limisphaerales bacterium, assembly GCA_046593365.1. Lineage (GTDB taxonomy): Bacteria > Verrucomicrobiota > Verrucomicrobiia > Limisphaerales > CANJXF01 > CANJXF01. Next base: position 372 of record JBKJOA010000344.1, on the reverse strand, counting down.
GCGCCTTCGTGGGCGAATTTTGATTCGAAACCTAGGTTGGAACCTTCCACGGCCGTCTCGCTGATATCCCAAACGCGAATGCGATTATCCACTCCGCCCGCGAAAAGTTTTTTTCCATCGGCGCTAAAGGCCACTGTGTAAACATCCTTGAGCGATTGCGTGAGCGTGTCGCATCGCTCGCCTTTCGCAATGTCCCACAATTTCACCGTGCGATCTCCGCTGGCGCTGGCGAGGATTTTTCCGTCGGGTCGAAATGCGAGACCAAAAACCGCGCCGTTGTGGCCAGACAAAGTTTTCAATTCTTTTCCCGTCGCGACCTCCCACAATTTTATTTTCTGGTCGTAACTTCCGGTCGCGAGAGTTTTTTCGTCG
>JBKJOA010000332.1:0-11140 GCA_046593365.1 Limisphaerales bacterium | reverse complement strand
TTCATGCCGGCGAAGTCGGCGAGGTTTGTGAGGAAGACGGTGCTTTTCACGACGTTGGCGAAAGTCAGCTTTTGATCATCGAGAATCGTCTTCACATTATCCAAAACGCGTTCGGTCTGCGCCTTGATGTCGCCCTCGACGAGGTTTCCAGTAGTTGGATCGAGCGGGATTTGTCCCGCACAGAAGAGCAGGTCTCCCACTCGAACGGCGTGGTTGTAAGGTCCGACGGCGGGAGCGGATTTTGCGGGTTTGATGATTTGTTTTGTTAACATATTCGTTAAAACTGTTTGATCGTTGAACTGTTTGATCGTGAACCGCCTGAATTCGATTCAACGTTTTAACGGCTCAATTAATTTAACCGATTTATTTTTTTTCCTCCAGCCACGCCATTTGGATGTTTTCCAAAATTTTTTCGTTGGAGCCATCGGGCTTGTCGCCGAAGTCTTCCAGCGCGATAATCATCTGATGAAGTTTTGGAAAACTAAGCCTGAGCGGATCTTGATCGGGGAATTTATCCAGCAACGCCCAGGCGATTTCTTCGTGGTCTTTCCAAGTCAGATTCATGGCGGGGCAAGATGTACCGGCTTTGATTTATCGGGTCAAGTCAGGTTGCCAAAACAAAAGATGCTTGTTTACTTAGGTAGCTGCTTTAAAAATTCAGAGCAACGCTCGCATGTCCAACGACAATCCCACGACTAAATCACGATCTTCGGAGGCGGAATCGTTTGTCGAACTCAGTGAAGGATTTCTGGTCGGCGGGGGACGCTATTCGCTGGTGCAAAGTTTGGGGCAGGGGGGAATGGGCATGGTGTGGCTCGCGCGCGACGAGCGTTTGGGGCAATTGGTCGCGCTCAAGTTCGTTCAACTTCAATCCAATCCTCTCGTGCTGGATGATTTGAGGCGGGAAACGGCCCGCAGTTTACGACTCACGCATTCAAACATCGTTCGCATCTATGATTTCTACGAAGCGCCAGGCGAAGTGGCATTCATCTCGATGGAACATGTAGATGGCTCAAATCTTCACTCATTGCGCACGCAACATCCGAACGAGGTTTTCTCGTGGAATTTTCTCAAGCCACTCATCAAACAGCTTTGCGACGCGCTTGAATACGCGCACGGAGAAAACGTCATTCACCGCGATCTTAAACCGAGCAACATGATGCTCGACGCCAAAGGTCGATTGAAGCTGGCGGATTTCGGAATCGCCGCAGCGGTGAGCGACCCGCTGCAAGGCTACTATAAACGTCATGCGGCCAGCGGGACCATCACGCACATGAGCCCGCAACAAATGGCTGGCCAGCCCGCCACCGTGGGCGACGATATTTACGCTTTGGGCGCGACACTTTACGATCTGCTTACCGGCACCACCCCGTTTAATACGGGCGACATTCCTGAGCAGGTGCAAAACAGTTTTGTTGAACCGCTTTCCATTCGACTTGGCAAATTGAAATTAACCAATGAAGTTCCGCCGCATGTCGCCGCGATGATCATGGCTTGCCTGGCCAAAGATCCAGCGCAACGCCCCGCTAGCGCAACGGCGGTGGCTAATTGGATTGGATTTAATTCCTCGGCAACTCCAATTCGTGTAACTCCGATAGCTGCTTCCATTGCGACTGAACGACCCGCACCCGAACCGAAAACGCGAAAGGGGCTGACCGTGGTTCCCATGCCCGTGCCGGTTGCGGCTCACGTTGCCGACCCGGAAAAAACAGTAGAGATACCGCTGGCAATTCCAGAGGCGGTCAAGCTTCCGGCAAAAAAAATATTGATTTTGGCGGGCGGAGCTTTTGTCGCCTTGATCATTTTAGCTGCGGTTGGCTGGCTGATTGGCAAACTGGTTTTTAGCAACGGGGTTCCGCCCATTACTTCCTTGCCCGACGGCTCGGCGTTGCTCGATCCGACTTTCCAAACCAAAACAATCATCGACAATTTTATTCGTACCATTGCGGTGCAAGCCGATGGAAAAATTGTTCTCGGAGGCGGGTTTGAAAATGTTGACGGCATCGAAAGCAAACACATTGCCCGGTTAAATGCGGATGGGACATTCGACAAAAATTTTGCCGCCTCACTTAACAATATTCTCTACTCCGTGGTGATTGCACCGAGCGACGGAAAAATTTTGCTCGGCGGCGATTTCAACGACGTCAGCGGACAAGTTTGCAAGAGTATCGCGCGGCTTGCTTCGGATGGCTCTGTGGATCCGGAGTTTCATAGGTGGACCGACACAGAAGGATCGCTTCGATCCATCTCCGTTCAGCCGGATGGGAAAATCCTCATTGCCGGAAGCTTTAAATTGATTCAGGGCGCGAAAAAAAACCACATTGCCCGTTTGAATTCTGACGGAAGTTTAGATGAGAACTTCAAGGGCGACGCGAACGGAGTGATTTGGCCGGTCACTTTTCAATCCGACGACAAAATTCTCATCGGCGGCGATTTTAATGCCGTTGACGGAGTGAAACGACACCGCATCGCACGCCTCAATTCCGATGGTCATGTGGACAAGGATTTCAATCCGGGCGGTGGCGCCAACGGATGGGTTTACGCCATCGCGGTGCAAAACGATGGGCGCATCGTCATCGGGGGAGACTTCACGGAATTCAGCGGACGCCCGAGAAATCGGGTGGCACGCCTCGAGTCCGATGGAAGTCTGGATGCTACGTTTACTCCTGGAGCCGGGCCGGACAACGGAATCCGCAGCGTCGTCATTCAAGGAGATCAGAAAATATTACTGGGCGGAGTTTTTAAATATTTCAACGACGTTCCGCTGAATCACATCGCGCGATTGAACTTCAACGGCAGTGTCGATACGAGCTTCGATTCAGGAACAGGATTCAATGAAGTCGTGCGAACACTCGCCTTGCAGAAGGACGGAAAAATTTTGGTTGCAGGGCACTTCACGAATTACAACGGCATGGCCTGTAACCGAATTGCGCGTTTGCGGGGAGCTTCGGTGAAAGCGAAAAAGTAAACCGCTGGCTCACACTGCAACTTTTAGCCAGAACCCCGTAGAAACGCAAGACGCGGAGATGCAGGGTTGCAAAGAAAAAGCAGATATGGCTGACCATTAAAGGTTCAGCAAATGGTGCCGGATTTTACGCACTGATTTCTTCACTCATCCTGCGTTTTGGATTATTTGAGCCTTTGCTGTAAAACCCAATCGCATGGTTATGACTTAGACTTCTTTCACCACGCCCCAAAACACATCGAGCTTTTTCGTCAGATAAAGTTTTACGGCTTTGACTAAAGTTTTTGCCTCGATCTTTTGTCCAGCAGCCACAATTTCTTTGAGCGTCGCATTCGACGGAACGGGAGTGCTGTCTTGCGCGATGATCGGGCCTTCGTCCAAATGCATGCTCACGAAATGCGCGGTGACACCAATGATTTTCACACCATGCTCGTAGGCCTGCCGATAGGCTTGTGGCCCTGGAAAACTGGGCAAAAGCGACGGATGAATGTTAATGATTTTATTTTTGAAACGCCAAACGAAATTGGGCGCCAAAATTTTCATGAACCGCGCAAGCACGACGAAATCAACCTCGTGTTGATCGAGAAGTTCGAGCGCTGTTGCCTCGGCGCTGTTGCGTTCATCCCACGAAATGCAGAAAAATGGCAGCCGATATTTTTTGGCGAGCGGTTCCAGATCGGCGCGATTGGAAATGACGATCGCGGGTTCTGCCTTTTTGAATTGCCCGTTCTTGAAGGCGGCGATCAGTGCTTCAAAACAATGCGTTTCTCTCGTCACTAAAATGGCGCATCGCTGTCGGCGTTTCGGGTTGGTGAAGCGCAGACGAATTTCCATCCCGAGCGATGCGGCGAGCGTTTCCAAGCCGGTGCGGAGCGCGTCGGCATCGAACTGTTTTGGCTTCCAGGAAGCCTGGATCGTCATGCTGAATTGGCCGCGGGTGACTTGTTCTTCGAGTGCTTCGATGTTGGCGTACTTTTCGAAAAGAAAACTCGTCACGCGCGCCACGACGCCCGTTTTGTCCCTTCCGATGACAGTGATAGTGGCAAAATTTTTCATACTTCGCTCCAAAACTAAAGGCGCGCGGCGGATCGAAAAAGGAAAATGTACCCTTAACAAAACAGGGGGATTTTCTCGGCTCAATTACTTTGACCAAGGCCGCAACTTTTCCTATGTTTCCGTGTTTCTCTTGGTGAAATAACTTAAATGGCACTTGTATCCATTAAAAATTTGTTAGCTGAATCCGAGTTGGTGACTCCCGCTCAGTTCGAGGCGTGCAACAAGGCATGGCGTGTCGCCGTGGACAGCGGTTCGCAGGAATCCCTGCTTAATTTTATTTGTCGTGAACGCGGTCTTTCCGAGGAAATTTTTCTCCAGCATCTCGCCAAGGCGCTCGGTTGGTCTTTTCTCGAATTGGGTAAAATGGACCCGCAGGCCGAAGCACGAAATAAAATTTCCACGAAGGTGGCGTTTCAATATTCCGTCCTGCCCGCAAAATTTGATAATGGCACTCTGCTCGTGGCGGTGAGCAATCCGTTTGACGCAGCGATGCTGAGCGCAGTGCAATTTGACGCGCGCGGCCCGGTGCAATTTGCGCTCGCTCCAAAAGCGGAAATTGAAAAATCGCTGAAGAAATATTACGGCGTTGGCGCGGAAACTTTGGACGAAATGTCGAAAGACGAACCTCTGGAATTGATCGTGGGTGAGGACAAAGAAATCACGGAAGGCGATCAAGAGGCCAGCGTTATCAAGTTCGTCAACCAGATTATCTGGGAAGCTTTCAAAGACCGGGCGACCGATATTCATTTCGAACCGGCGGAAGACGAGTTGCGAATCCGCTATCGCATCGACGGCATTTTGCATCAAACACCGATGCCGCCGCAGTTGAAGCGTTATCAAGCCTCACTCATCTCGCGTATCAAAGTCATGTCCGGGATGAACATCGCGGAAAAACGTTTGCCCCAGGACGGACGCATCAACGTGCGAATCAAAGGCGAGGAAATTGACATTCGCGTTTCCACTGTGCCGACGGTTTACGGTGAGAGTGTTTCGTTGCGTTTGCTGACACGCGGTAAAATTTTCTTCAGCATGGAAAAGCTTGGCTTCTCTCCTTTGGAAGAAGCGGCGATTCGCGAAATTATCATCAAGCCGCACGGCATCATGCTCGTGACCGGCCCAACCGGTTCCGGCAAATCCACTTCGCTCTATTCATTTTTAAGCACGATCAATTCGGTGACGAAACGAATCATCACGATTGAGGAGCCGGTCGAATATGAACTAAAAGGCATCAACCAAATCGCGGTGCGTTCGGACATCGGGCTGACGTTCGCGATGGGTTTGCGCCATATTTTGCGCCAGGACCCAAATGTGATCATGGTCGGGGAAATTCGCGATTTGGAGACGGCGGAAATTGCGATTCGCGCTGCGCTCACCGGACATTTGGTTTTCAGCACGTTGCACACGAATGATGCGCCGAGTGCATTCACGCGTTTGATTGACATGGGCATTGAGCCATTTCTGGTCGCCTCATCTGTCGAAGCGATTCTCGCGCAACGATTGGTTCGCACGATTTGTCCGCATTGCAAAGTGGAACAAAAAGTAGAGCGCGATTTCCTGCGCAAAATTGGTTTCCCGGCCCACGAAATTGAAACGGCTAAATTCTGGCGCGGTTCCGGTTGCGAACTATGCCGCCAACTCGGTTATCAGGGACGAATGGGAATTTACGAATTATTGATTTTAAATGAAGCGATCCGCCCGCTCGTCATGAATCGCGCTCCCGCTTCCACGATTGCGCAGCGCGCGATGGAGGAGGGTATGCGCACGCTTCGCACGGACGGCTGGAACAAAGTGAGGGCGGGACTAACCACTATTGAAGAAGTGCTCCGCGTGACGCAAACTGAAGAACACATGAAGGCACTCGTGGACGACAGCAGGACTGAAGTATGGGTGAAAAGCTAAAGAAGTCCCGGTGGCATTCCGCAAACGTCCTTGATGTCAGCTCACGACATCTTTGGCAATTCTCTGCGGGCGACGGAAAATTCTCGACAACGCGAGACCAGGCGCTTTCGCCCACGGACGTTCCCGCGGAACATGTGGTCGCGAAAAGCTGGAGCGCCATTTGGCAACCCAAGCTGAACATTGCCTGGCTGCCGGCCGACCAGGTTTTCCTCCGCGTCCTGCAACTTCCGGCCAGTGACCTTGCCGAGACTCTTTCCATGGTGGAATTGCAGTTGGAAAAAATTTCACCGATGCCGCTCGCGCAAATCGCCTGGAGCATGGAACTCCTGCCCAGGCGCGCGGAAGATAATTTACAAACCGTGATTGTCGTCATTGTTCCACGCGAAGTGGTCGAACAATTTCTTGGGCAACTGGAAGGGCAAAAATATTTAGCGGATCGCCTGGAATTGCCCCTGCTGGATGAACTTCTCGCCACTAACATCAACGAAGAGGGCGTTTGGATTTTTCCGGGCGCGACCGCTGCATCGCCGTATCTGATTGCCTGGTGGTATGGTGGAATTCTACAGAACCTGACGTTGTTCTCGTCGGCGCTTGGACAGGATTTGGGGGCGCTGGTTAAGGAACAAATTTCGCAAGTGGCTTGGTCAGGCGAATTGGAAGGCTGGTTAAGCTCTCCTCCGCGCTGGCATCTGGTTGCCGATGCCAGCACCTCGGCAGTTTGGGAACCGATCCTGAGCCTGGCCGCAGACCATCCTGTGCAGGTGATCCCCTTGGCTTCAAAAACGCAAATCGCTGCGATGAGCGCGAAACGTTCGGTGCGTGCCAACGGTTCGGCCAATCTTTTGCCTCCTGAGTATGCGGTCCGTTATCGCCAGCAATTTGTTGACCGGCTTTGGATGCGCGGATTGCTTGCGGTGGTGGTTCTGTATTTGATCGGCATCGCCATTTATTTTGGCGCCTTGCAGGTTTTGAATTTTCAACATTCCCGCATTCAAAACCAGGTGAAAGGGATCAGCCAAAGTTATACAAATGCTTTAAAAATGGAGGCTCGCATCCGTGTCCTCGAAGATCGCAAGAATTTGCAATTTGCGGCGCTGGATTGCTGGAAAGCGGTGGCCGATTTGTTGCCGTCGGAAGTTTCCATTGACGAAATCATTTTTCAGCGTGGAAAAACCTTTGATCTTGTAGGCTCTGTTCCACAAGAGCATGAACTTGAAGTGACCGATTTCAATCAAGCTTTGAGCCGGGTAAAGATGAATGGTGATTTGCTGTTCAGCGATGTGACCACGCCGAGTCTGCTAGCTCGAGGGGCTGTGGTCAGTTGGAGATTCTCCTGCAAGCTAAAGAGCGGAGAAAACGAGAAATGAGTTCGTATTTTGACAAATTAAATCTACGCCCACAGGAGCGTCGCCTTGTCGTCGGCATTCTCGTGGTTATTTTCGTGGTGCTGAACGTCTTGCTAGTCTGGCCGCGTTTCTCGGATTGGAATCGCGTGAAAGCGGATTTGGCGAAGGGTCAAAGGAACCTCGCGAGTTACAACGAAAAAATAGCGAAGGCGGAAGGCCCAACCGGCTTCAAAGCAAGGTTAAAAAAACTGGAAGGTGAAGACGCGCAGAACATCGTTTCCGATGAACAGGAAATTCAGTTGTTGCGCACCGTGCAAAGCCAGGTGCAGGCCAGCAAAATAGTGGTAAGCAGTTATTCCCCGATCACTCGTTCAAGCAACCTTCAAAACACGAACGAGTTCTTCGAAGAACAATCAATCAAAATCAGCGTCAATACGGGTGAAGAAGAACTGGTTACTTTTCTTCTGAATATCGGGTCCGGCACATCCATGATTCGTGTCCGCGATTTGAATTTAAAACCGGCTGATCAAAACCGATATCGGCTGCAGGGCACGATTACTTTGAGCGCCAATTACCAGAAGAAGACGGCAACAAAGCCCGCCATTGCCGTGGCAAAGCCGGTTCCGTCAGGCAAGCCGACCGTTAATCCACCTCCAGCCGGTAAGCCCTCTCCAGCGGGAACTCCAGCTCCCAAACCACCGGTAGTGAGCAACAAAAAAAACGTGAACCTAAAATAAATTTGTGAAACTAATCTATATTCTCATTGCGGCTCTGTTGTTCACGCAATTGGCCCCGGCACAAACCAATACTCCGGCGGCTCCACCAAGTTTTCCCACGTTGCCTTCTCCGCGGCGAACCGTTCCAACTCGCGGAGGGGTGACAAATACCATCCCGAGCCGCCCGCTCGGCACGAACGCCCCCGCTGTTTCGGTATCAGGCACAAATACGATTACCGCGCCTTCGACTTCTACCGTTACGACGGATCCCGGGCTGGCAACAAGTCCGATCGCTCCTCCGGCGATGGCTCTTCCTGCCATCTCGGCAAAATCTGGTCTGCGCACGAACACGGTCGGTGAAGTGGCGAATATCGAATATAATTTTCAGCAAATGCCGTTGGAACAAATTTTGAAACTATATTCAGAGCTGGTGGGCCGAACTCTTTTGCGCGCGCCGACGTTGCAGGGAACTCTTCAAATTAGTTTAACGACGCACAGTGCATTGACCAAAACCGAGGCGATTACTGCTCTGGAAGCGATTTTTGGGATGAACGGCGTCACCATTGTTCCGATTGGCGAAAAATTTGCGAAAGTGGTCGTAGAAGCACAGGCGGGCACAGCGGGCGGACGTTTTTCAGATATTAGCGCCGATGAGTTACGCGAAGCGGGTCAATATGTGACGCATATCGTGCAGTTGAAATATGCTCAAGCGCAGGAAGTGCAACAAGCCATCAGCCCGTTTGCCAAGACGCCAGCGAGCATCATCGCGGTGCCGACCAGCAACAGCCTGATCATCCGCGATTACTCTGAAAACGTGAAACGGATGCTCGAAGTCATTACGAACCTGGACAAAATCACTCCAATGGAAGTCAAGCCAGAGGTCATTCCCATTAAATACGCTTTGGCCAGCGACATCCAACAGGTGCTGGGCAGTTTGACCGCGAGCGGTCCCGGTATTTCCGTGGGTCGCAGTACACGAGGCGCTGGCGTGACACCGGGAGGTTATCAACCCGGCGCAGTCGGTGCTGGCGGGATTGGGAACTCCCAGCTTGGCGGACAGCAGCAAAATTTTGGGCAGCAGCAATCGGGCTTGAATACAGCCGGAACGACCGGTCGCAATAATTTTCAAAGAAATCTGCAAAACATTGTCGGACGACTCGCTTCAGGCGCGGGTGATTTTCAGGTGATCGGAAATGCAAAAATCATTGCTGATGACCGCACGAATTCCCTTCTCATCTTCGCCAATGACCAGGACATGACCATGATCAAAGAAATTATTGCGAAGCTGGATGTGGTGCTGGCGCAAGTTTTGATCGAAGCCATTATCATGGAGGTTTCGATTAGTGATTCAAAGAATTTCGGAGTTAGCTTTCTACAGCAGCCAAAACAATCGGGTAAGTTTGTCGGCGCAGGCGGCGTCAATAATGGCCAGACGTTTTTGAATCCCAGGAGTTTTCTTTCGGGAAGCAATTTGACCGATCGCGTCAAGGTTCAAGACCTCGCAAGCGGTTTCAGTTATTTTGGAACCTTTGGAAATGATCTCGATGTGGCGCTTGAAGCCATTGCCACGGACAGCCGGGTGAATGTGCTCTCTCGTCCGCGCATTCAAACTTCTCATGCGGTGCCGGCAACCCTGTTCATCGGTAACACGGTTCCTTATATCACGGGCAGCTCCAGCTATTTAGGAGTAGGCGGTGGCCAAAATTCCGTTTATCAGGAAAAACGCGTCGGCATCACGCTCGACGTTCTTCCGTTAATCAACCCCGATGGCCTGGTGGTGATGGATATTCAACAAAACATCCAGCAACTCGGGGAAAATCAAATCATCGATGGCAACCCGGTTCCAACCACGACCGAACGATCCGCCGCAGCCAAGGTGGCGGTGCGCGATCGCGAAACAATTATTCTGGGCGGCTTTATCAGCACTACTAAAAATAACAGTAAATCCGGAGTTCCTTTCTTGAAAGACATCCCGATTCTTGGGGCGGCTTTCCGCAGCACTTCGGCTCAGAATAATAAAGTTGAACTGATCGTCATGTTGCGCCCCACGGTTTTGCCCACCCCTGAAGCCGCCGCGCTCGTTGCCGCGACAGAACGCGATAAGCTTTCGGGCGTGAAGCAGGGCGAATTTGAAATCCGCGAGATGGAACGCAAACGGCAGGAAAAAATCGATGCCGAAATGCGCAAGAAATCAGGCATCAAAGACCGCCCGCTCTAAGACAATTTCGGCATGCCGGCGCGCGGAAAAATCCTCGTCATTCGCGGTGGAGCGATTGGTGATTTTATTTTGACGCTCCCGGTTTTTTCCGCGCTGCGCCAACAATTCCCGGATGTTCATTTGGAGGTTCTTGGTTATCCGCACATCGCAAATCTCGCGTTGGCTGGAAAACTGGTGGATCGTGTTCGCTCCATTGAATCGCGTCCACTCGCCGAATTTTTTGCCAAAGGTGGAACTTTATCCGAAGAATTGAGCGACTACTTTGCCACCTTCCACATCATCGTTTCGTATCTCTTTGATCCTGACCAGATTTTCCAAACCAATGTCGGGCGGTGCACGAAAGCGCAGTTCATCGCGGGTCCGCATCGACCCGATGAAAACCGGCAACTGCATGCCGTAAAGTTTTTTCTCCAACCGTTGGAGCGCCTCGCCATTTTCGAAGCTGATCCAGTCCCGCAATTGTCGTTACCAACCGAGCGTTTGCCCAAAAACCAAATTGCCATTCACCCGGGTAGCGGCAGCGAGAGTAAAAATTGGCCGGAAGCAAAGTGGCTCGATCTGTTGAAAGTACTGAGCCTTACCACTTCCTGGAACTTTGTTTTGGTGGGCGGCGAAGCGGAAGAAGATCGGCTACAGCGAATCTCGGCGGGCCTTCCAACGGGACGTTTTGAGCGCGCAGAAAACCTTCCACTGATTGATCTTGCTGCAAAATTGCAGGGGTGCGCCGGATTTGTCGGTCACGATTCAGGCATTTCTCATCTGGCCGCAGCCTTGAATTTGTCTGGTATGATTCTGTGGGGAAAGACTATTCAAGAAATCTGGCGACCGCCGAGCCAGCGGGTTAAAATCCTTTATCATGCAAAAGGGTTGGCAGAAATTTCCGTGGAACAGGTGGCGACCGAATTCAGGAAATGGTTTGGCGGTATCCTGATTTGATGTC
>JBKJOA010000305.1:0-7690 GCA_046593365.1 Limisphaerales bacterium | reverse complement strand
ACCAGATTAAATGAAACAACTTTTTTGCGCCGCACTGGTTTTTTCAACCGCGCTTCCCCTTTACGCAGATCATTTCACCGAAGAACTTGCCTGCCTAAAATCCAGCCGCCTTTTTGCCGCGCCCGATTCTTCGGACTTCCGCAAATATGCGCCGAGTCGCGAAGTGGATATTCTCCATTTGAAGCTGGACGTCACACCAGACTTCAAAGCGCGAACCATTTCCGGCACGGCGACGATTACTTTTAAACCGATTGCCAGATCGCTCCAAGAACTGCGCCTCGATGGAATTGATTTGTCCGTTACGTCGGTGACTTCGACGGAAAAAATTGAGAACCATCAAGTCACGGACGAAAAAGTGATGGTGTTTTTCGCAAAGCCGATTCCTCCCGATAAAGAAACGAGTGTCACCATTCATTATTCTGCGGAACCGACAGAGGGACTTTATTTTCGAACGCCTGAGATGGGTTACAAAGAGGGCGAAACGCATTTGTTCACGCAAGGCGAAGCCATCGAAGCACGCCATTGGTATCCGTGCTACGACTTTCCGAACGAAAAATTCACTTCGGAAATGATCTGTCACGTGCCAGTGGGGATGACGGTGCTTTCGAACGGGAAACTTGTCTCTGAGGAAAAAGATTCCGCCGGTTTACTCGCGGTACGCTGGGTGCAGGAAAAACCGCATGTGAATTATTTGCTCTGCCTTGTCGCTGGTAATTTCAAAAAAATTGAGGACGCCTACAAAACCATCCCGCTCGCGTTTTATACGCCGCCTTCTGACATCAATGAAGCGATCAATTCATTTCGGGACACAAAGGATATGTTTGCCTTTTTCGAAAAAGAAATCGGCGTGGAATATCCGTGGGTGAAATATTTTCAGGCCGTCGTGAATGATTTTGTCGCGGGTGGGATGGAAAATACGACCTTGACGACATTGACCGAGCGAACACTTTTCACCAGCGCCACCGAAAACATCCGCACGAGCGAGGGGCTTGTGGCGCATGAGCTGGCCCACCAATGGTTCGGGGATCTGGTCACTTGCAAAGATTGGAGCCACCTCTGGTTAAACGAAGGATTTGCCACTTTTTACGCCCTGCTTTACGACGAGCACAAAAATGGCCGGGACTCGATGCTATACGGGCTTTACGGTGCCGCAAAACGGATTACGGGCGTAACCAGTGATACGCAGTCCATCGTCTTTCGAAATTTCGACAAGCCAATGGAGCAGTTCAACCATTTGGTTTATCAAAAAGGGAGCTGGGTTTTACACATGTTGCGCTCGCAATTGGGCGACGATGTTTACCGCCGCGCGATCAAAAACTATCTCGACCGGCACCAGTTTGATACGGTCGTGACGGAGGATTTGAATTCCGCTGTCGAAGCAATTTCCGGCCGTTCGTTCGACCAGTTTTTCGATCAATGGGTTTATCACGGGCACTTTCCCGAGATAGACGCAACATATTCCTGGGATCAAAAAAGTCGGATGGCAAAAGTTTCCATCCAACAAAATCAGAAGTTAAGCAAAGACGTTTTGCTGTTTAATTTTCCATTGAAGCTCCGTTTTAAAGGCAAGTTTGGCAGCAGCGATAAAACCGTTCAGGTTAAAAACAAGGATGAGGATTTTTATTTCGCTCTGCCCGAAGCGCCGGAAACGGTTCGGCTCGATCCTGGTTTTGAATTGCTCTCAAAGATTAATTTTAAACAACCGAATGCCATGCTTTACGCGCAGCTTGCCGACAAAGAAGACATGGTCGGCAGATTGTTGGCGATTGAGCAATTAGCGGAGAAAACGGATCGTGAAGCGGTCAGGAAACTGAAGCAAACTTTGGACAGTGATGCTTTCCACGGTGTGCGCGTCGAGGCGTCAAAGGCGTTGCAAACCATTCACAGTGACGAAGCGCTTGACGCGTTGCTCGCGTCGAAACAGATAGATGCACGAGTGCGCAATCAACTCGCTGTTAGCATTGGTGGATTTTTTTCGACCAACGCGTTGGACAAAGCGCAAAATTCGATGTCCACTGAGAAGAATCCTGACATTCGAGCGCAATGGATTCTTACCCTCGGAAATTATCCACAACCAGAAGTCCAAAAAATTCTGATACCGCTGCTGGATTCGAAATCCTATCGCAATTCGTTGGCTGACGCGGCGATCAGCGCTATGCGAACGCAAGATGATCCGCTATTTATCGAACCGATTCGCGACGTGCTGCAACGACGTGAAAGCGAATTCACTTCGCGCGGTTTTTCCGCCGGGCTGGATGCGCTGGCCCATCTTGCGCGAAACGAGAAGAATCGGGTTGCAGCGCGTGAATTCTTGTTGAAATACGTTCACCACAAAAAAGAAGGAATCAAAGTCGCCGCCATTTCCGCTCTGGGCACCTTGGAAGATTCGCAATCCATTCCTGTGCTGGAAACTTTTGCGAATAACGCGAAAGATCGCCCGCAAAGAACTGCCGCTGAAAAAGCGATTGCAGCGATTCGCACCGCAGGCAAACCGACTGACAATTTGAAATCGTTGCGTGAGAATATTATTGAACTTAAAAAAAATCATCGTGAGACGCGCAAAGAAATGGAGGCGTTAACAAAGAAACTGGAAAATCAGGGAACAAAATCTCAAGTGAAATCGACGCGTTCTCCAAAAAATTCCAAATGAGTTCCCCTCGGCTGGTTTCTCGACATTTAAATTTTAGTTTGGTAAGCACTGCTTGTGACTGAGGATGCACCCAGCTTGTTGTTGCTGATTCCTGCTTACAACGAAGAACGCCGGATTGAACCGGTGTTGCGGGAGTATGCTGAGTATTTCGGCAAGAATTACGCGGGCAAATTCCTTCTGGTCACGGTGCTAAACGGTTGCCGCGACAAGACCCTGGAAGTGGTCCATAAAGTTTCTTCTGATTATCCCGAAGTGCGTTCTCTGGAATACACCGCGCCCATCGGAAAAGGCGGCGCGTTGATCGAAGGATTGAAACTCGCCCCTCTTGCTGAATTGATCGGTTATGTCGATGCCGACGGCGCAACTGAACCGAAAGCGTTTCACGATTTAGTCCGCCGCGCTGATGAAGCCGATTGCGTGATCGGATCGCGCTGGATTGAAGGCGCCATTTTGCATCAAGCTCAAACCAGCAAACGTCAGTTCGCGAGCCGCGTTTTTCATGTGATCGTGCAAACCCTTTTCCGCATGAATATTCGCGACACGCAATGCGGCGCAAAAATTTTGCACCGCGCCGCTTCCGAACGAATTCACGCGACCTTATGCCTCGCGGACATGGCGTTCGATATCAATCTGCTTTACTCGCTCAAGCGCGCCGGGTTGCGGGTGCTCGAAGTTCCTACAGAGTGGACGGATAAAGCGGGATCAAAAGTGGCGCTGGGCAAAACGTCTTTCACGATGCTGCTTTCTGTAATTCGGCTTCGCCTTGTTTATTCACCCTTTTACAAATGGCTCGGGCCGCTACGTCCGATCGAAGGGTGGTTGTATAAAAAATTGAGCGCGCCGCAGCCGCTTTCGACCCGGAACAGACTTGCTAAGGGACATGGCCACAACAAAAGCGAGGCCTCGACTGAACAGAAAACGGAGAACACATAAGCTAACCAATATTTGAAAGCGGGCACAC
The DNA here is from genome assembly GCA_046593365.1 of Limisphaerales bacterium. Taxonomy (GTDB): domain Bacteria; phylum Verrucomicrobiota; class Verrucomicrobiia; order Limisphaerales; family CANJXF01; genus CANJXF01. Next base: position 4,079 of record JBKJOA010000305.1, on the reverse strand, counting down.
ATTCCGTGCAATACTCAGGATAAAGATTTTCCTGCCTGCAAATCTGGCGCTTCAGCGGCGGCCACAATTGCTTCCGCCTTTCCACCCCATGTAAAAGCGGCGACGACCGCGAGGAAAACCAGGTTGTAAATCCCGAGAATTTGGATCACCCGAACGAACGACGTTCCGGCCAGGGTAAGAGTTGTGAAATAGCTCGCAACTACCAGGAGGAGGTAAGGCACGACACGAAATTGTTTTCGCGCCATCAAATTATTCAGCAGAACATTGGCCAAGGCCAACGGCAACATGCACCAGACGAACCATGGAATGAGTTGCCCGATCACCGAGAGCGCTTCGGTGTGTGTGCGCAGTTTTTCAAATAAATTCGGGGTTAAGTAACCCTTCGCAAGATCGGGAGAAACAGCGACGCCTCGCAAAATGAAGGCCACAACGGTGCAACCCGCCGCTGCCAAACCGCACAAAGCAGCCGTTGAAATAGTCGTGTAGGCAAGGACGCCCGTCTTTTTTCCGTGCGACAGATTATGCACGATTTTCGGAAACATCACGATGGTCAACGGCGCGGTGAACATGACCAGGCCGCGTCCGATCATTCCCGCCGCCCCATAAAACCCAGTCTGGTCTTCACCCAGGACCGCACGCACAAACAAAAAATCAACACTGAAAATAAACTGGCTCGCGCCCAGCCCCAGTGTGAGTGGAATGACCTTCTCCAACCAAGGTTTCCAATTGAATACATAGGCCGGTTTGGGCCGCAGCCAAACCGCGCGGGTTTGGATCAACGCGATTAGAAACACCGTCGCGATAGCCATGGCCACACCGATAATTGCGCCCGTCACACGACCCGCCAACAGGATGACAATGATTCCAACGAGAACAAAACGGCCTAGTCCGTTAAAGATTCCCACCCAACCGAGCCAAAGAAAGTTTTGCTGACCTTGCATCACGCCGTTCAAAATTGGACCCCACAACTGGGTGAGCCCAAGCGCGACCGTGATCCATAGCTGCACGGGAGCGCTGATTTTGAGACCGCTCAATACATTTTTTTGAAAGATAAAAATCGTCAAAGCCATCGCCAACCAAAGAAAAAATGTCCACTTTGCCACGGTTTGCACAGTCCCCGCGAGCGCGGCTTTTTTCTCTACTGAAATGGCGGCGGCTGTCTGTTGGGCAAAAACCGTTTGGAGTCCGATCCCAGGGATCGCCATTAGATTTATCATCTGAATGAGCGCTTGAAATTCCGCATACTCGTTTTGGGTGAAATACAACCCGAACACATGCACTGCGAACATGCAGACGCCACTCAGAAAAGTGGTAATTACCATCCAACTTCCCTGACGGGTGAAATCTTTTTTGTGATCCTCTGTACTCATCATTACGGCAAAGACTCGAAAAATCTGATGAGTGTTTCAGTCGATTGCTCAAGGGACTTCACCGAAATCCATTCATCTGAAGTGTGGGCCTGCGCAATATTTCCCGGACCGAAAACGATGCTCGGAATTCCGGCCTGCGACAAAACCGCAGCATCACAAAAGTAATCGACCCCAACTGGTTTCAACTGGCCAGCCGTGCGAAAAAATTGCTGAACAAGCGCCAATTTGAAATCGGTTTCCAAAGCCAAACAGGAAACGGGCTTCGAGTTCGTGATGGCGGCAGACAGCTTTTTCTGTCGAAGCAATTTTTGCATTTCCAAGCGAACGCTCGGCTCGGTTTCACCCGGCAACGACCGACGATCAATTGTGATTGTGCAATGATCGGGCACGATGTTGGCCTGAACGCCGCCCGAAATTGTTCCGACGCTGACCGACGCGCATCCGAGCAGTGGATGCTTTTTTCGTCGCAACTGCGCGGCGTAATGGGTTTGCAAGAGATCAACCACGCGCGCCATTTCATGCACGGCATTTTTGCCGAACTCAGGTCGTGACCCATGCGCGGCTTTACCGCGCGTTTCCAATCGCAGCCATAAACTTCCTTTGTGCGCGGTGACGATTTTGCATTCCGTTGGTTCACCCACAATGGCCAGGTCCGCTTTGAAACCGCTCGCAGTTAAGGCACGCGAACCGGTTTGGCCATCCTCTTCATCGATCAATCCAGCGAAAATAATTTCGGTTTCGGCAGGACGATTCTGACTCTGAGCAATCGTCATCAATGCGCAAAGCATCGCGGCAACGGAACCTTTCGTGTCGCACGCGCCGCGGCCGTAAATGCGTCCGTTTTTTTCGACGGGCGAGAATTGGTTCTCGTGAGCAACCGGCACGGTGTCGAGGTGCGGCGCGAGGAGGATTCGCTGTTTTATCTTTCCCCGAGGTGTGATGCGCGTGATGAAATTAGAGCGTCCGTGCGAAACTTTTTGAAACTCAACGGGCAATCTCACTTGCGCCGCCGTCGCTGCGAGAAAATCGGCAACGCGTTGTTCTCCGGCCTGCGCATAACCGGGCGGCGCGAATGCAGGATTGACGCTTGGCAAAGCGATCAACTCACGCAGCAATTTTTTGACACCGCTCATTCTTTTGAGCGAAACCATTTTACGAATTTCGGGATGCCCTGTTCGATTTTCACCTGTGGATTATAGCCCAACTTCGCTTTTGCTTTCGAAATATCTGCAAATGTGATTGGCACATCGCCGGGCTGCAGCGGTTTGCGTTCGATGATTGCTTTTTTCCCCAAAACACTTTCCAGCAACTCAATCAGGTAACTCAACGTGACGGTTTGCGATTCGCCGAGGTTGAAAACTTCGAAACCGAATTCTTTCATCGTGCAGGCTAGAATTCCTTCAACCGTGTCGGTAACGAACGTGTAATCGCGCGCCGAGGAACCGTCGCCGAAAACCGGAATCGGTTTTCCAGCGGTGATTAACCCGGCGAATTTGTGAATCGCCAAATCGGGTCGTTGGCGCGGCCCGTAAACGGTGAAAAAACGGAGCATCGCGACGTCCATTCCGTAGATGTGGTGATAAACATGGCCCAGCGATTCACAGGCAAGTTTGCTTGCAGCGTAAGGGGAAATTGCAGAAAAAATCGGGTCTGATTCTGAGAACGGAACTTTTGCATTCACGCCATAGACCGAAGAGGACGATGCGATGGTAATTTTTTTTATGCCGTTTAAGCGGGCGGCTTCCAGGACGTTCACGGTGCCTTCGACGTTGACCCGTTGATACAGCGCAGGCTCAGCAAGACTTGGCCGCACGCCAGCGCGCGCGGCGAGATGAATGATCTGATCAAATTTCACCTCGCGAAACAATTCGTCGAGCGCGCTGCGGTCGGTGATGTCACCGTGAACAAATGTAAATGGTTTTGCGAGCGCCTGAATTTCGCGAATGTTCCGCTGTTTTATCGTAACGTCGTAAAAAGAATTCAGATCGTCAAAAGCCCAAACGGCATGTCCGCCGTCGAGCAAGCGCTCGCAAAGATTTGAGCCGATAAAACCCGCGCCGCCTGTGACGAGAAAATTCACTGGTGGGAATGATGCGGAGCGAGGATGAAAGTTCAAGCTGGAACGTGCTGCCGAGATTCTCTCGGTAGAAGGTGTCTCGAACCGGTCGCTTGAAACTTCCAAACGCGCTCGACAGACCACACTTTTCTGCCGAGTGCAACTCGGCAGTACATTGCACTTTGAATTTGAACTTTGCTTTTCAATCCGCATCATTGGCCTCCATGAACGAACCGATTCTCCAACTCGATTTGCCCGGAATTAAAAAAGTGCGTAGCGGAAAAGTCCGCGAAGTTTTCGATTTGGGCGACGCGTTTCTCCTGACCGCGACCGACCGTATTTCTGCATTCGACTGCGTGATGCCGAATGGAATTCCACGGAAAGGCGAAGTGCTCACGCAAATTTCACATTTTTGGTTCGAGAAATTTTCATCGCTTGTCCCGAATCATTTGCTCGCAAAATCCAGCGATCCGCTGCCAAAGAACCTGCAACCGTTTGCCGACAAGCTGGCGCGTCGCTCGATGATCGTGAAAAAAGCGCAACCGCTCGCCATCGAATGCATCGTGCGCGGTTATCTTTCCGGCAGCGGCTGGAAGGAATATAAAAAATCGCAGACGGTTTGCGGCATCCAGTTGCCAGCCGGCCTGACTGAA
>JBKJOA010000108.1:0-7534 GCA_046593365.1 Limisphaerales bacterium | reverse complement strand
GATGGCGTAACGGTGATGGACCAATGAAATATTTGGTGTATGACTTTGACAAAGATGGCTCAAAACCTATCAAAGAAATGATTTTGCCTTGGGCACGGATCACTCTTGATATGGATCCTATGACGGGTCAGGCAATCATCAATGACAATAATAAGTTTTGGGGACGGACGTGGTTACTGGACTTAAAGACAGAAAAACGGAAAAGTATCTCGACATCCGATTGGACACTCATCGTGAAAAAAGAAGTCGCGCAGAAATGGATTGAATTAACCAAACCCTAGATCGCCTAAAATCAGTTTCCAAAATTCCTGTAACACCAAATTATACTCTGGTTAGCCTTCAATTCTTTTGTCGTTTCACTCATATAATTCTCCCCTCAGTTCATTCAGCGCGTAAAGCACGGGGGGATATTGAGCCAAATTAAATACTCGCCCGTGCTTCCCTCATTTTTTCAATCATGCCAGATCAGGCAAATCTCTGGAAAATGCGCAAGAAACGATTAGATTTTTGCAAATTTGGTGAAGCTTTATGTATCTGCACCGTCCATTTTAAGACCAGTGCCAACGACTAACACAAACGCAGTCTGATGAGTTTGCGCAACTTTATATTTTTATCCGCTTTATTCTTTTCTTGTGTCATGCAGGGCCAGAGTGATTTTCAAGGTTCCACACACCTTGTCCCCTTCGATGAAGAAACAATCAATTACAACAAGGCGAAACCAAATGATCCTGTGACACAATTGCAGGAAGCCATCGAGAAGGGCGACCGCAAATTGAGGTACGAATCCGAACACGGCTACCTGGATTCCGTACTCAAGGAACTTGGTATATCGAAATCGTCACAAGTGCTGGTGTTCTCCAAAACGTCGTTCCAGCGCGAACGGATTTCTCCACACTCGCCGCGCGCACTTTTTTTTAATGACGATGTTTACGTGGGGTTCATTCCCGGCGCGCCGTTGATGGAAATTTCCACGGCGGAACCGAAGCTTGGCGGAGTTTTTTACACGCTCGACCAAACCGGCGACAGCAAACCGAAATTCGCTCGCACGGACCAATGTCTCGAATGTCATGCATCGGCGAAAAGCATGGGGGTTCCAGGGCATTTGTTGCGCTCCTTCAAAACGGATACGACGGGCGTGGTCGAGTTGGACAGCGGAATTTCCGAAGTGACGCATCGCACGCCGATTGAGGAGCGCTGGGGCGGTTGGTATGTCACCGGTCAACATGGGAACCAGACGCATCGCGGGAATCTTTTTGGAAAAGCCGCGTTTGAAAAACAGGAGAGAACGCCAAACTTCCTTGGGAACCTTACTGACTTGAGCCGATTCTTCGATGTGAAACAATATCCCGAAAACAGCAGCGACATCGTAGCGCTCATGGTTTTAGAGCACCAGATTCACATGCACAATTTCATTACGCGATTGAATTACGAATCGGTTGTGCAACTGGCTCGTTATGGCCACATCAATTACGTGACGAATATCGCAAATTCATTTTTGAAGTATTTGTTGTTTGTCAATGAAGCGCCGATCCAAAGCGAAATCGAGGGCGGGTCAGCATTCACCAAAGATTTTCAAGATCGCGGGCCAAAAGACCGCAAAGGTCGTTCGCTGCGCAACTTGGATTTGCAAACCCGCCTTTTCAAATATCCGTGCAGTTACTTGATCTATTCCAAATCGTTTGAAGCGCTGCCGGATAAAATAAAGGAACATATTTACAAGCGGCTTAGGGACATTCTCACCGGGAAAGATGACTCGCCGGAGTTCTCCAACATTTCGGCGAAGACAGGGCGGGCGATCCTTGAAATCTTGGTGGATACGAAGCAGGGTTTACCAGATTACTGGAAATAATTGTCATCCTTGTTTTCAAGTCAAAATCGGTTGTGTTTGACCAAAAAAACGTGAAGTGTCGCAGTGCGCCTCCGAGGAGAATTTCGGTATGAAACTTAAAAACATATTTCTGATAATCTCACTCGTTTCACTTGGAATCGGGCTGAGTAGTTCGGGTGAATCTATCTTCTGGTAGATGGCCATTCCAATGGGAGCAGTTTTTTTTGGTTTATTTATAATTTTCATGCTCCTGAAAAAATTGCTCTGCTGGATGAACAGAATGGCGTGGCCATGAAGGAATTTGCGCAAAAACTTGTGAGCACTGCCAAAATATGGTTTGGTATCCCTGCACTGAATTTTGAAGCCGAAGTGAACTTCACAGTTGCGCACTGAGTCGTTTGCGCAAACGGTGTAGCTGATCGATTTGCAACCAAAACAAAACAAAAAATGCGAAGCGTCTGCCAAAAAACGGATCGAGGCTGAAGGCGTCGCCTCCTATTTTTCGCGCACATGAACAGAGCCGTCACCGCGCCAAGCGCATTAGCATCTCCAAGCGCAGCTACTCTGGCTTTGACGCCAAGTGCGCTGACGAATCGCCAGCGTTTCCTCGATGCCTGCCACTGCAAAACGGTGGATCGCCCGCCCATTTGGTTGATGCGCCAGGCAGGGCGCTGTTTGCCCGAATATCGCGCGCTCAAAGAAAAATACTCTTTCCTTGAATTGGTGCAGACGCCTGAGCTCGCGACCGAGGTTACACTTCAACCTATCCGCCGCTTTAATTTTGATGCCGCAATTCTCTTCTGTGACATTCTGGTTTTGCCCGAGGCTTTGGGCCAGGGCTATCGGTTCCGAGAGACAGGCGGAATTGAAATGGATTTCCATATCAATTCAGTGGCGGACATAGATCGTCTCGAGGTCAATGCGGTTCAGGAACGGTTACAATATGTGGCCAAAGCTTTGCCGCTGATTAAACAGGCGCTCAACGGACGCACCGCGCTGATTGGATTCGCCGGCTCACCTTGGACGCTTGCAAACTTCATGCTCGAAGGCGGCAGCGCCAAAGAGTTTACGAAAGCCAAAGCGCTCTTCTACTCGGATCGGGAACTGTTCTGCAGACTCATGGAGAAATTGACCGAAGGCCTTATCACATTCCTTCAACTCCAAATCGACGCAGGAGTCGATGCCCTGCAAATCTTTGACACTTCCGGGGGAAATCTGGCCGACAATGCCTTCGAAGCCGCTTCCGCGCAGTGGATGGGCCAGATTATTTCCGGATTAAAAAATCAAGTGCCGATCACCGTTTTTTCGAAAGGTGTGCATGGAAATTGGGAAGCCTTGCTGCGAACCGGCGCGCAGGTTTTAGGGGTGGATTGGACCGTGAATATTTACCAAACCCGAAAAAAATTTCCTGAAAGAGTGGGCATTCAGGGAAATCTTGATCCATCTTTACTCAACACCACTCCAAAAATTGTGACCGCCGAATCGACCCGAATTCTTCGCGAAATGCGCGATTCCTCTGGGTTTATTTTCAACCTTGGCCACGGCGTTCCGCCCACCGCGAAGCTCGAAAATATTGAAGCCATTGTTCACACCGTCCAAAATTTCAAATGAGCACACTGCAAGTCGATCTTGATCTCATTAAAAAATACAACGTGCCCGGCCCGCGCTACACGTCGTATCCGCCGGCGACTCAATTCACGGACAAACTTTCGCTCTACGAATTACAGGAAAAAGTCCGGGAGAGCGGCCAAAGCGAACGCAAGCTCTCGCTTTATTTTCATCTCCCTTTTTGCCAGACGCTCTGCTGGTTTTGCGGCTGCACCACGGTGATTACGACCGAGCAATCAGTCAGTTCAAAATACATTGAATACTTAAAAAAAGAGTTGGCGCTGATCAAACCGCTGCTGAATCCGAACCGCCACGCGATCCAACTTCATTTCGGGGGCGGGACTCCCACTTTTTTCACGCCAGCGGAACTGCGCCAACTTGGCGAAATGATTCACTCTCAATTCACGCTGTCGCCGGATGCGGAAGCCGGTGTGGAAATTGATCCACGCCGGGTCTCGCGTGATCACATCCAGGCCTTGCGCGACATTGGGTTCAATCGCGCTTCCATCGGCGTGCAGGACCACAATCAGAAGGTGCAGGAAGCAATTCATCGCATTCAACCTTTTGAGCAAACCAAGAAGGTGGTCGATTGGATTCATGAAACCGGATTCAGCTCGCTCAACATCGATTTGATTTACGGCCTGCCGCATCAAACCGCGGCCACGTTTGAAACGACACTGGAAGATGCGCTGAAACTTCAGCCAAATCGCTTCGCTGTTTTCAATTACGCCCACGTTCCTTGGATGAAACCAGCGCAGAAAATTCTTGAAGCAAAAATTTTACCCACGCCAGAAGTTAAGATGCAGCTTCTCAAACTCACGATCGAGAAACTCACTTCTGAGGGATACGTTTATATCGGCATGGATCATTTCGCCCGCGAGGACGACGAACTCGCGATCGCGCAACGTGAAAAAACGTTGCAACGCAATTTCCAAGGTTACAGCACGAGAGGCGGTACCGATATTTTTGCGATGGGCATGTCGTCGGTGTCACAGTCCGACGCACTTTATTGGCAGAACATCAAGGAGCTTTCCGAATATTACGCAGCTCTCGACGCGGGCAAACTCCCCATCGCGCGAGGCTACATTCTGACGGCGGAAGACAAGATTCGCCGCGAAACAATCATGCGGCTGATGTGCGATTTGGGATTGGATTACGCCGGCATGTCTCATTTGCTTGGCTTCGATTTCGCCAAACATTTTGCGCTGGAATTGGAATCACTGGATGACATGGAAGCGGATGGTTTGCTCGTAAAAACGCCCAGCGGCGTGGACGTCACGGACCTCGGCCGTCTTCTGGTCCGTAACATCGCGATGCGTTTTGATTCGTATTTGCCGAAGCAGAATGAGCGGCGGTTTTCAAAAACGATATGAAAAGTGTGGCAGTAATTGGTGCCGGCATTACCGGGCTGACGGCCGCATTCCGGCTTCGCCAAAAAAATGTTCGGGTCAACGTTTACGAGGCGAGCCATCGCGCTGGTGGCGTTATTCAAACGGTGCGTGAAAATGGCTTTCTCGCCGAATGCGGTCCGAACACTCTTCTCGAAACGTCTCCAAAAATCACCGAACTGGTACGCGATCTAGGTCTGGAAAAACGCAAACGCTATACCGACGAACGCGCCAACGAGCGCTTCATCGTTCGAGGTGGAAAACCGATTTCAATGCCGGATTCTAAAATAGGTTTTTTCAAAACGCCGCTGTTTTCTGCTCGCGCTAAACTTCGACTCTGCGCAGAGCCTTTCATCCGCCGCGCTCCCGCTGGTTGCGAGGAAAGCCTGGAACAATTTGTTTTGCGCCGACTCGGTCGCGAGTTTTTGGATTACGCGATCAACCCGTTTGTGGCGGGCATTTATGCGGGCGACCCGGCAAAGCTTTCAGTGAAGCACGCCTTTCCCAAACTGCATGCGCTGGAACAGAAATATGGTTCACTCATCCTCGGACAATTTCTCGGCGCGCGTGCACGCAAACGCAGCGGCGAGGTTTCAAAACAAAATGCGCCGAAGTTTTCGTTCGACGAAGGTTTGCAAGTTTTGACCGAGGAACTCCGTGTCAAATTGGGTGATGCCATTGAATTAGATTCGCCAGTCACCGCGATCACGCAAACCGCCGAAGGCTGGACCGTCAACTATCGGTCCAATGGACAGGAACAGCAGCGTGAACACGAAGCGGTTTTGTTCACCTCCCCGATTTACAAATTGGCCGATATGAAATTGGAAACTGCGGACAAATTCGATTTAAGCCTGCTGGAGAAAATTGAATATCCCCCCGTGGCCAGCATTATTTTTGGTTTCCGCCGCGCGGATGTGGAACACGCCTGCCAGGGATTCGGCGCGCTGATTCCTGAGGTCGAGAAGTTCAATATATTGGGAGTGATTTTTTCTTCGGCGCTCTTTCCAAATCGCGCGCCGAAAGATCACCTGACAATCACTTGTTATGTCGGCGGGTCGCGAAATCCTGAATTGGCCCGCACCGACCGGAGCACGTTGCGCCGCGTTGTTTTGGAGGATTTAAAAAGGCTATTGGGGGTTCGCGGCGAACCGATTTTTGAACATTTTTTTGTTTATCCAAAAGCGATTCCACAATATCAAGTCGGATTCGGAAAAATGAAAACGCTTATGGATGAAATTGAAACGAAGGCCCGGGGATTTTTTATGGCGGGGCATTTTCGTGATGGCATTGCCCTCGGCGATTCGATTCTTTCCGGCGACCATGCGGCGGAGAAAATTTTCACCTATCTTTTCGAGCATCACATTTCTCAAAAGCTGAATCACATCGCAACAGCATGAAGTCGAAACAAGCCGTATTATTAGTAAACCTCGGATCCCCGGACTCACCCTCTGTTCCGCACGTTCGAAAATATCTCCGCGAGTTTCTCATGGATGGCCGCGTGTTGGACACGCCCTATCCCATTCGTTTTTGCGTGGTCAATTTTGCCATCTTGCCGAAGCGCCCACAGGCCTCAGCGGAGGCTTATCGCAGTATCTGGTTGCCGGAAGGTTCACCGCTGGTGGTCACGAGCAAACATGTGCAAAGCAAATTGCAGGAGCGACTTTCGATCCCGGTGGAATTAGCAATGCGATATCAGAGTCCATCTATCGAGCACGCCCTGGGCGAGCTGAATTACCAGGGAGTGACAGAAACGTTGTTGATTCCATTGTTTCCGCATTACGCGATGTCGAGTTACGAAAGCGCCGTGGTCCGCGTGAAAGAAGTGGCCGCAAGGATTTCACCGAACATGGAGATCAAAGTTGTTCCTCCTTATTTCAACGAGCCGAATTACATCCGTGCGCTCGCGGCCAGCGCTGTCAATTATCTCCAGAGCGACTACGACCATTTGCTTTTTAGTTTTCACGGATTGCCGGAGCGACATTTACGCAAAGCTGATCCAACCGGCTGTCATTGCATGAAAGTTGAAAACTGTTGCGAAGTGGACAGTCCGGCTCATGCGACTTGTTACCGCGCGCAGTGTTTCAAGACCGTGAAGGCTTTTGTTGAAAAAGCCGGTGTGCCGAAATCGAAATACTCCGTAGCTTTCCAATCCCGTCTCGGGCGCGATCCTTGGTTGAAACCTTATACCGACTATGAAATCGAAGCCTATGCGAAGAAAGGAATAAAAAAACTTTTAGTGATGTGCCCCGCTTTTGTTTCCGATTGCCTCGAAACTCTTGAGGAAATTGGCATTCGTGCCCGCGAAAGTTTCCTCGAACATGGCGGGGCGGAACTGACTCTGATTCCTTGCTTGAACGAACATCCACTCTGGATCGAGACTCTCGAAAAAATGACCAATCGCTTTCTTCCAGGTTCAGAAACTGAATCGAAAACCAGTCGCGTTTCCAACTCCGTTGTGTAACGACGCGAAACGCGTTCAGAAGGAAGCGGCGGGGCTATGGACCGCGCTCTGTTTCGCCTATTGACTACTTTCAATCTGCGAACAATTATCCTCGCGTGAAAAGTCTGAAACCAATATTCGCGGTGATCTTGCTGGCGATTTTTTCGCTGGCTTCCTCACACACGCTTTTGGAGAGTTTCGAGTTAATTCACCACGACGGAGACCATAGTCACGCCGAAAGTCCTGCAACTTCAAATTCTCACGATGCGG